>CAZTKV010000199.1:0-4725 GCA_964614285.1 uncultured Chitinophaga sp.
CCCATACTTCCCATCACTCTTGTTCTGCGGCCTTCATAAGAAGTAAAAGCTTCCATGGAAAAGCTGGCCGTGATGTTGTCTGCAAACTGGATATTACAGATATAATGATCAGGCTGGTCATTATCCATTCGGTATACACAACGGCCATAGTTAGTGGTCTTTAATTTTTCCAGGATATGTGCAGCATGTTTCTCTTTGTCTTCGGGCATATCCAGTACATGTAACCAGCTCCTGTTGCGGTGATAAATTCGCAGTGCTGAATAAGGGCATTCGTTTTCTATTTTGCATCCATCAGTACAACGTTCAGTACTTCCTTCCGGTGCATTTTCTTTTCTAAACCATTTCAGATCACCAAAGGCCTGTATTTTTTTAGAAGGCTTATTGATCATCCATTTTAATATATCAAGGTCATGACATGACTTGGCCAGTATGATAGGAGTGGTTTGTTTACTATTATGCCAGTTACCCCGCACATAGGAGTGACTCATGTGCACATGGCCAATAGGTTCGAGATGCTGTACGCTGATCACTTGCCCTATGGCGCCGCTGTTCATCAGTTCTCTTAATTTGATAAAGTAAGGGGCATAACGGAGTACATGACAAACTGCTACAATTCTCCCGGTTTTTTTTGCCAGCCGTAAAATATCTTTACATTCTTTTTCACTGGGGGAAATGGGTTTTTCCAGCAGCACATCATACCCCATCTTCAGCGCCTCCATGCAAGGACCATAGTGCAGGTTATCCGGTGTGGTGATGATAATAGCATCAGCAAACTTTGGTTTCTTAAAGACTTCTTCCCAGGTAGTGAAGCGGTTAGTATCTGGTATACTATGTTTTTTGGCATATCGTTCGTTGCGGAGAGGAACAGGTTCAGCCACACCAACAATATCCAATTGATCAGGATACTGCACTGCATAATTTCCATATACATTACCACGACTGCCTGCTCCGAGTGTAATGGCGGTGACCGGCTTTTTTAATTTTTGGTGCAGGGGATTATCAGGCAGAATGATTCTTTCACCTCTTTCGTTCATAGCCCATGAAGAAAGAGGAAATGAAGCAGCAGCGAAACTGATTGCTTTCAATGCATCACGACGGGAGAAATTAGTAGGCATAACAATTATTTTTTATTTCTGGTTCATCCTGAGTATTTCCATTGCAAACTTTTCACATTCGGCCTGCACGGTCTCCACATCTTTTGATTTTACATAAGACCCTATCACATGGTCGCCGGCATTCGGTACTGCTACTTGCCTCTTCAAACTTTCCGTAGTACCTAATTGCTTGAACATTCTTTTCATAGCAGCTACTTTTACCACTGGGTCCTGGTGTTCTTCATCTTTGTAATAATACAACAACAGAGTGGGTTGTGTCACTTTTTCAAAAACAGACGCTTTCATAGTGCTCTCGATCAGTTCTTCCAACTGTACCAGCGATTTGGTAACATACCGGTTATTCCAATACTGAGCATATATAGCAGTCGTATCATCAACGGTCCGGTGTTTGCCTGTAACCAAATGAGCAATTTGTAATCCCCAGTGATTGTTCAATAACCATGCATTAGGATCATTAATGGCAATATTGGGTGATAAAAGGATCAACCCTGCTATTTCTGGAAATTCTGCAGCTAATTTTAATGCTAATGTCCCGCCTGTTGAGGTAGACATCAGGATTACTTTTTTTCCTAACTGCTTGCCGATTGCATAAGCCTCTTTAGCTGAATTCCAAATGCCTTCAGCAGTAAAATTGCCGAGCGGTTCTGTGGTATCTATACCATGTGCATCTAAACGACTGAGGTAAAGGTTACATCCGAATTTTTGGGCAAACTTATAATGCACAGGGTCGCCTTCTTCCTGGCTAGCCGAGAAACCATGCAGGTACACCACCGCATATTCCGTTTTTTGTTTTACCGAATCGTTATACCAGATGATCCTTGCTTCATTATCAGGCTTCAGTTTATGCCGGGCTTCATTTGTTTGAATAAACTGCTCTAATGCAGGCGGTTCAACTGGCAGGGCAGGCAGGTTGTTTGTATATTTTGGCGTGGAAGGACTAGGGCCTAAAAAATAAACAACGATCAGTATCAACAGGATGATACCTAGCCATTTGAGGAATTTCATGAAAACTATTTCCTTAAAACTACATTAATTCTCTGTTTAAAACAGGTTAAGCCTCTATTAAATGCCTGTTTCGTTTGCTCCCCCCGTTTAATTGGCGTACCTTCGCCGCTCGTTTGAAAAACAAAATATGGAAATAAGAAACATCGCCATTATAGCCCACGTTGACCACGGGAAAACTACATTGGTTGACAAGATTTTACATGCCACCAAGGTATTCCGGGATAACCAGGAAACGGGTGAATTGATCATGGACAGCAACGACCTGGAAAGGGAACGGGGTATTACTATTTTCAGTAAAAATGCTGCAGTGGTGTACAAGGGTGTAAAGATCAATGTAATTGATACCCCAGGGCACGCCGACTTTGGCGGTGAGGTAGAAAGGGTATTGAAAATGGCCGATGGTGTTATTCTGCTGGTTGATGCTTTTGAAGGACCGATGCCACAAACAAGATTTGTGCTGCAGAAAGCATTGCATCTCAACCTTCACCCGATTGTTGTTATTAATAAGGTAGATAAACCTAACTGTCGTCCGGATGAAGTGCATGATGCGGTTTTTGAATTATTCTTTAACCTGGATGCAACAGAAGAGCAACTTCATTTCGCTACTTATTATGGGAGCGGAAAGAACGGCTGGTTCAATGATTCATTAGAGCAGATAGATAATATTAATCCGCTGCTGGATGGTATTTTGAAGCATGTACCTCCGCCAAAAGTGAATGAAGGGCCCGTGCAAATGCAAATCACTTCATTGGATTATTCTTCATTCCTTGGTCGTATTGCCGTAGGAAAAGTAAGTCGCGGTGTACTAAAGGAAGGACAAAATGTGGTGCTGATGCAGGCTGATGGTACGATCAGGAAAACAAAAGTAAAAGAGCTCTATGTGTTTGAAGGAATGGGTAAGAAGAAAGTTACAGAAGTAGTTGCCGGTGATCTTTGCGCCGTTGTGGGGATTGAAGATTTTAATATCGGCGATACCATTGCCGATGCAGAAAACCCGGAAGCGTTACCTGTTATCAGCGTTGATGAACCAACTATGAATATGTTGTTTTCCGTTAATAACTCACCATTTTTTGGTAAGGACGGAAAATTTGTTACTTCCAGGCATTTGCGTGACAGGCTGATGAAAGAAACTGAAAAGAACCTTGCTTTAAAAGTAGAGGATAGCCAGGATGGCGACAGCCTGATGGTTTATGGCCGGGGTATCCTTCACCTGGGAATATTGATCGAAACGATGCGCAGGGAAGGATATGAACTAACAGTTGGTCAGCCCCAGGTTATTGTGAAAGAGATCAATGGTGTAAAATGCGAACCTTATGAAAACCTGGTGGTGGATGTACCACAGGAATTTGCCAGTAAAGTAATTGACCTGGTGACAAGAAGAAAAGGCGAACTGCATATAATGGAAACGAAAGGAGAGATGCAGCACCTCGAATTTGAAA
This sequence comes from uncultured Chitinophaga sp., assembly GCA_964614285.1. Lineage (GTDB taxonomy): Bacteria > Bacteroidota > Bacteroidia > Chitinophagales > Chitinophagaceae > JJ008. The sequence continues at coordinate 3,560 of CAZTKV010000199.1, forward strand.
TTCCATCAAGAGGATTGATCGGCTTGCGTACACAGATGCTGACTGCTACTACCGGTGAGGCTGTAATGGCGCATCGATTCCATGATTATAAACCATGGAAAGGTCCAATCCCCGGAAGGAACAATGGTGTACTTATTTCTAAATTCCAGGATAAAACAACAGGTTATTCAATAGATAAGCTGCAGGACAGGGGAACCTTTTTTGTAGATCCCGGAGAAGATGTGTATGCCGGGCAGATCATTGCAGAAAATATCAAACCCGGTGATCTTGTAGTAAATGCAACAGAGGGTAAAAAACTTACCAACCACCGCGCCAGCGGCAGTGATGATGCTACCCGCATCGCACCAAAAACACAGATGACGCTGGAAGAATGTATGGAATATATCCAGCAGGATGAATGTATTGAAGTAACGCCAAACTTCATTCGTATGCGGAAAGTTATACTGAATGAAGAGGAAAGGAAAAAAGTGCAGAAAAAAATGGAAGCAGAAGCGGTGTAAGACAGAATTAGTTATGAAACCCTGCCTGTATCTGAACCAGGCAGGGTTTTTTTATTGATGCGGGTGAACTCTTCCCCATTGTTTTTCGTTGTATTTTTGTCTGGTAATACCAAAGTATGAAAAAGTGTGTGCTGATATTATTTCTTGTTTTTCTGACCCTCCTGTTTTCTGTTGAATATGCTGCAGCACAATGTTCCATTTGTACGAAAACGGCCCAACAGTTGGGTGAGAAACCGGCAAAAGGTATGAACAGCGGAATATTATACCTGGCGTTTGCGCCTTTTGCTATTGTTGGCTTTATTGGCTATCGCTGGTGGAAGAATAATAAGAGTGGCTAAATTTTTCACCTGATCTCCAGTTTCTTTACCGCATTATCTATTGCTACGAAGTATATACCTTTTGAAAGGAGAGGTAAAATTATTTCAGCTGAGCCGTTAGTAATTTTCTGCTGAAAAATTACCCTGCCATAGGTATCTGTAATTCTCAGTTCTGCAGGCGAATTATTTTTCCTGTTGATGGTGATCCGGGTTGTGGCAGGATTGGGGAATATTTCAAAACCTGCTCCTGATAAATTTACATAGACCCTTCTTATTTCGGAGTAGGAAACAATATTGTTCTTCCCGGTTATTTTTAACCGGTAGTGATTGTAGCCCTGATCAGGGTGTG
>CAZTKV010000200.1:0-4708 GCA_964614285.1 uncultured Chitinophaga sp.
CATTATAAATACATTGACATTATCGCTTCTATGTTTGCCGAAGGAAGTCCCAGTGGTGTTAAAGCATATTTATCGGAAATGGGCCTTTGCCAGAACACTTTCCGCTTGCCGGTATGGAAAGTGAGTGAGAAACATCATGCGAAGATTAAGGAGTTAATGAAAAGGCCTGAGTAATGTAATTCTTCATCCTGTAATTATGAGAAAACTATTTGCTGTAATAATAGCCTTAACACTTTCAACAGTTGTAAAGGCTCAGGTTACAAGGATAGAAATTAAGGATATTCCCATTAGTAATCATGTACCTGCTGCAATCTATGCAGCCGGTTCCTTCAATAACTGGAATCCCAAAGACGAGAAATTCAAATTTCAAAAAGACGATACAGGGAATTACTTTATAGAGCTAAAGCTGGCTAATGGAAATTACGAGTATAAAGTAACCCGGGGTGGCTGGGATAAAGTGGAATGTAAAAAAGGAGGAGCGGAGATTGCCAACAGAGTACTGAAAGTAGAAAGTGATATTACCATTCAGATATCGGTAGAAGAATGGTCGGATAATATTACTGCAAAGCCAAAAAAAAGTACAGCCAGTAAGAATGTAAAAATTATTGACACAGCATTTTATATCCCCCAACTGCACAGGATGCGAAGGGTGTTGATATACCTGCCGGATAACTATGCCACTTCAGGGAAACGTTATCCCGTTATGTATTTGCACGACGGACAGAATGTATTTGATGATGCCACTTCCTATGCCGGTGAATGGGGTATAGATGAGTACCTTGACACAACAAAGGCAGGCCAATGTATTGTGGTGGCTATTGATAATGGAGGTAATAAGAGGATGAATGAGTATTGTCCTTATGATTTTACATTGAACCCCCGGAAGCCAAAGGAAAACAAAGGGGAAGGAGTGCAGTATGTTGATTTTATTGCCAAAACCTTAAAGCCTTTTATAGATAAAAAATACCGTACACTGAAGAATAAAAAAAACACTTTTGCAACCGGCGCATCAATGGGAGGGTTGATTTCGCTCTATGCAGTTTTGAAATATCCAAAAGTGTTTGGTGGAGCCGGAGTTTTTTCACCTTCGGTATGGATATGCAAAGAAGATTTATTAAAACTGGTAAAGACAGCCGGAAAAAAAATCAATTCAAAGATTTATTTCTATTGCGGTAAACTTGAAGGGCCGAGTATGGTGTCAGATATGTTGAAAGCTTTTGAAGAACTGGCTGCTGTTTCAAAATCAAAAGTGACAACGGTGATACGGCATGATGGAAAGCATAACGAGCCGACATGGAGGAAAGAGTTTCCATTCTTTTATGAATGGATAATGAAATAATCAAATTGTATAAGCCACACCCTCTAATGCGAGTTCTGTTTCCGGGAAAACTTCTCTTGCTTCTGCTTCAAACTCTTCCAGTGTATCGTACTTGCTGCTGAAGTGACCAATGAGTAATTTCTTTACACCGGCTTTCTTTGCGATCATGGCTGCCTGTCTGGTAGTGGAGTGGAAGCGTAGTTCCGCTCTATCCCGGAGGTTATCCAGGTAAGTGGCTTCATGATATATCATATCAAAACCCTCTATATGGGTTATTAACGACTCATCATACTTTGTATCGGCACAGAAAGCATATTTTTTCCCTGGTTCTGCAGGTTCTGTCACCCATTCATTTTTTACAAGACTGCCATCTTTTTTTGAATAATCATCTCCTTTTGTGAGCCGGTCATAAAAAACCGAAGGTATATCATACTCCCTGGCTTTTTCAGGAAGCAATTTCCGGGGTTGTTTTTTTTGTTCAAAAGAGAAACCATAACATTCGATCCGATGATTGGTGGGGAAGCACTTAACCGTAAGCTTGTCTGTATCGATTAATGTTTTAGCTTCAGTAATGTGATGTATATGCAGGGGATAACAAATTTGTGTATCGGCCACTTTCAGTTGCAGTTCGATGATCTCACGGAGAGGCGCCGGACCGTATACATGCAATACCTGCTGATGACTGAGCAGGCTGAGCGAATTGATCAGTCCAATAAGCCCAAAATAATGATCACCGTGGAGGTGCGAGATGAAAATATGTGAGATCTTGCTCCGCCGGATCTTATAATTGATTAATTGAATTTGTGTACCCTCACCGCAATCCACCAGGTAATTATTGCCATCCAGTGTTATTACCTGGCTGGTAGGATGCCGGTCAAATGCCGGAACAGCAGAGTTATTTCCAAGGATAGTGACTGCAAACATGAAACGGTCAGTGATTTGGTGTGAATGATTACTACAAAAGACCAGCGCCTAAACCTTTTAGCTGCATTTACTTTTAAAAGTCCTCGCCATCCATCATCTCCCTTTCGATTTCTTCCATCTGTACAATATCCCATGCTTCACTTTCGGTAGGGGTTACATTCATCATTTCCAGCAATTCATTTTGATCAAGAAAATCCTCTACCTGTTTCTGTAATTCACAAATAACAAATGAAGCGCTGTTTTCGTAAAACTTCTGTTGAATATGCACCAGTTTCTCAGCGGCAACTGTATCGATAGCGGATACGTTTTTTAATATCAGTACCAGGTTTTTAACGTCATTTTGCAGGTACGGAAGCAAACATTCGGCCATCTCGTCTGTCATAGTAGCAGACAAAACAGGGTCGGCTACTGTGATGGCATGAAATTTCTCTTTGGTATCAGTTTTGACATTCATAGTTCATACTTTTAGTTATTGCTCCTGTCCTCCTTTTGGGTGCCACTGCAAAGTAAAAAGTAGGGGTTTTCCCACAACTTAAATTATCAACATTCCGTTTATAAGTACGGGAGAACAGGAACCAAATTTATTCGTTAATATTGTATCACAACCAATTATCTAAAAATGGATAATAATTTTTCAGCACAGGTTAAGGAAATAATCTCATTCAGCAGGGAAGAGGCGCTAAGACTTGGTAATGATTTTATCGGTACTGAGCATCTTTTGCTGGGTCTTATCCGGGAAGGAGATAATACTGCCGTCCGTATCCTTAAAAGCTTCAATGTAGATCTCTATGAATTAAGAAAGGAAATTGAACTGGCAGTAAAGGATAAAACTGGTAAAAACATTGCCAATATCAACAGTCTGCCCCTTACAAAACAGGCAGAAAAAGTGATCAGGGTAACCGTACTTGAGGCCAAGGCGTTGAAAAGCGCAACAGTGGAAACGGAACACCTGATGCTCTCTATTTTGAAAAACAAGGAAAATATTGCTACACAAATCTTAAATCAGTTTGACGTGGACTACGATCTTTTCAGGCAAGAGCTGGGTATCGTAAAATCAAACGATCCCCGTGCCGAATTCCAGGACGAGAATGATGATGACTTTGATGAGGAGAAAAAGTATTCACAACCCAAAGGAGGAGGCAAGCAGGCCGGTAATACCAAGAGTAAAACTCCGGTACTTGATAATTTCGGCCGTGATATTACCAAAATGGCTGAACTCGGCGCCCTGGATCCTATTGTTGGCCGTGAGTCAGAAATTGAGAGAGTATCACAGATACTTTCCCGGCGGAAAAAGAACAACCCGATCCTTATTGGCGAACCGGGTGTGGGTAAAACTGCCATAGTAGAGGGCCTTGCACTCAGAATTGTGCAACGCAAAGTTTCCAGGGTATTGTTTGATAAAAGAGTGATCTCACTGGATCTTGCCGCATTGGTGGCAGGTACTAAATACCGTGGTCAGTTTGAAGAGCGAATGAAAGCTATTATGAATGAACTGGAGAAGAACAGGGATGTGATCTTGTTCATTGATGAATTACATACTATAGTAGGTGCAGGCGGAGCAAGTGGTTCACTTGATGCAAGCAATATCTTTAAGCCGGCGCTGGCCAGAGGAGAACTCCAATGTATTGGCGCCTCTACATTAGATGAATACCGAATGTACATTGAAAAGGATGGTGCATTGGACCGTCGTTTCCAGAAAGTAATTGTTGATCCGCCAAGTGTGGAGGATACTATCCAGATATTGAACAATATCAAATCCAAGTACGAGGAGTATCACAACGTAAATTATGACCAGGAAGCTATTGATGCCTGCGTGAAACTCAGTGACAGGTATGTAACTGACCGGTTGCTTCCTGATAAGGCGATTGATGTGATGGATGAAGTGGGTGCAAGGGTACACCTGAAGAATATCAATGTACCTGAAAATATTGTCGACCTGGAAAAGAAGATCGAGGATGTGAAGAATGAGAAAAATAAAGTAGTAAAAAGCCAGAAGTTTGAAGAAGCAGCCTCGTTGCGTGACACCGAAAAAAGGCTGCAGGAAGACCTCGAAAAAGCTAAGAACATCTGGGAAGAGGAAAGCAAGCATAAACGGTTTCCGATCGGTGAAGAAGATATTGCGGAAGTGGTGAGCATGATGACAGGGATACCTGTAAGAAGAATGGTACAGGCAGAAACAGATAAGCTGCGCAAGATGGCCGAAGAGATGAAAGGAATGGTAATTGGCCAGGACGAAGCGATTTTGAAAGTGGTGAAAGCCATTCAGAGAAACAGGGTAGGATTAAAGGATCCTAAGAAGCCAATTGGTACTTTTATTTTCCTGGGTCCTACCGGTGTGGGTAAAACAGAATTGGCCAGGGCATTGTCCCGTCATATGTTTGATTCGGAAGATTCGCTGATCAGGATTGATATGAGCGAATACATGGAAAAATTTACTGTAAGCCGTTTGATCGGTGCTCCTCCCGG
>CAZTKV010000201.1:0-4683 GCA_964614285.1 uncultured Chitinophaga sp.
TGAAGACCACTATTCCTTTTCACCTGCAACTGATGCAGGATGAACGTTTCCGCAGTGGTGATTTCAATACAAAATTCCTGGACGGATTTACCCTGAAGTAAACAGCTACAGGCAAGATTCCATCAACCTGCAGTGGCAGGCCTCCTCAACATGTGGGTTGGGTATTAATTATTTATCTTTTTAATAAATATTTATTGTTTATCAATAAATATTTATTACTTTTGCGGCATCACTTTAAATTTCAACAATGATGTCGAAAACAAACAACTTCGTGTTTTGGGGCCTATATATTGTGGCCTGGCTCATTTTTGTCGGCTTGTCCATTGAAGCAGGAGGCTTAGTAGTAAATTTCTTTTTCAGCCTGTTCAGGCCTGAATTTGTTCAAAATCTTTACCAAAAGCTGGATTTAACTGAAATGTATAAAGACAGCCAATTAGCTTTCTTCGGCATCTATAGCTTTATTCTGATCATTTCAATTTTAAAGGCTTGCCTGTTTTACTCAGTTATCAGACTAATGCACAAAATGGATTTGTCAAAACCGTTTAGTGTTTTTGTTGCAAAACAAATTTCTCAAATCAGCTATTTTACCCTTTCAATTGGACTGTTAAGCTACGTTGCCAGACAGTTAACCAAAAACTTAATGCATCACGGTTTTGTAACCGACAGCTTAAACCAATTTTGGGAAGATAGTCAGGCATTCATTATAATGGGAGCTGTAATCTATATAATAGCGACCATTTTCAAAAAAGGAGTAGCCATTCAAAACGAAAACGAATTAACCGTATAAGCTATGCCGATTATAGTAAACCTTGATGTAATGATGGCCAAGCGAAAGATGTCATTGAATGAGCTTTCAGAAAAAGTAGGTTTAACACTGGCCAACCTATCTATTCTTAAAACCGGGAAAGCCAAAGCCATACGGTTTAGCACATTAGAAGCTATTTGCAAGGCGCTGAACTGTCAACCTGCTGATATTCTTGAATACGTAGAAGAAACCAACAATTAACTCATTTATGAAATCAATATTTATATCATCAGTTTTATTACTGTTCACTTTTTGTATAAATGCTCAAAATGATGAAAGCATTACTATTGGTAAAAAAGAAATTATCTATTCTAAGGCATTAAAGGAAAATAGAAAAATTTGGATTTATACGCCAGATATGACTTCTCAAAGTTTAAACCCCGGTAAGCGATACCCGGTATTGTATTTATTGGATGGTGATGCTCATTTCTTTTCAACTGTTGGCATCATTCAACAACTTAGCCAGGCCAACGGAAATGGTGTACTTCCTGAAATGATGGTGGTTGCCATTGAAAATACAGACAGATTAAGAGACCTAGTGCCTTCTGCTGATTTGAATAAAACAAATTCCTTCATAGAATTTCTATCATCTGAATTAATTCCATACATAGACAAGAACTACGATACGGCTCCCTACAAATTGTTAGTAGGGCATTCATTAGGTGGGCTTACTGCAATCGACATTCTTACAAAACATCCCGAATTATTCAATGCATACATCGCTATTGACCCAAGTATGTGGTATGATAAAAGGAAGTTTTTGAAGAATGCTGTTGCTCAATTTCCTAAACAAAATATGAATGGTAAAAAACTATTTATTGGAACGGCTAATACGATGCCGAAAGGGATGAGCTTAGAAAAACTAAAAACGGATACGTCAAATGAAACGCAGCATATCCGTTCAATTTTCAAGTTTGATGAATTCTTGAAAACAAATACCAATGGGTTGCTCTATGAACAAAAATATTATGAAAAAGAGAGACACAACACGGTTCCCCTTTTAAGTAAGTACGATGGTTTGCGTTTTATTTTTGACTACTTCTATTTAGATGTAAGTGAAAAAGATTTTGCGGACACTAATGCCTTAATTGCTTTAAAATTAAAAAAGCATTATGCTCATGTATCAGATAAAATGGGCTACAAAAATGCAGCACCTGAAGCATTTATCAACTACCTGGCATACGATGCGTTGAGTAAGAAATATCACAATAAATCAAAAGCACTGTTTGAATTAAACGTTGAATGGTATCCCGAAAGTCAGAATGCGTACGTTTCGTATGCCGATTACTTTTTAGTCAAAAAAGATACTGCCAATGCTATCATAAATTACAAAAAGGCTTTGCAGATTGATACCAATCACATAACCCAAAGAAAGTTGGATGCGTTAATCAGGCCAGGAGTCTCAACCCTTGCAACTGTAGATTTACAAAAATATACCGGTGTTTATATTTTGGAAACATATAACGTTCCCATAGTACTGGAAATTCGTGATAACACATTATGGGCAAAAGTTCCGGGACAAGAAGATGATGAATTTCTCCTGCTGTCTGAAAATGCTTTTACTGTAAAGGGCAAGCAAGGCTATACTATTACATTTCACATGGATGAGGACAAGCCAAAAGGATTTACCTCCGTACAACCCAATGGAACATTCAGAGCAGTATTTAAAGACAAGTAATCTTAATAAATAGGAAAGATGACAGAAAAGAAAAAATAGTCGCTTTTGAGAAGAATATAGAAGTGGACATTCAGAACAATTGGAGTATAAATTTTGATATTCCTGATATGGAGTTTAACCCGTTAACAATTAAAACAAAGAAATATGAATAATAAATTGACACATTTTGCCATTCACATAGACGACATCGAACGGGCAAAAAACTTCTATGATGGAGTTTTTGACTGGGGTTTCCACTCTTACGGGCAAGACGATTTTTTACAAATCAAATCCGACAAGTCCGAAAATGGAGAATTGATTGGAGCAATGCAATCAAGAAAATATTCGCCAGTTCCCGAAAAAATAATTGGGTTAGAATGTACAATTGGCGTGGAAAGCATTGACGAGACTATTGAAAAAGTAAAGAGCAATGGCGGACAAGTCGTAATGCCAAAGACCGCTATTCCGTATGTCGGTTATATTGCTAAGTTTTTGGACACAGAAGGAAACTTGATTTGTGGAATGCAATATGACAGTTCAGCAAGATGAAAAATTCAAGACCCATTCATCCCGATTTTCAATTCTTGTTAGACTTTAAAGACAAAGAAGTAATAGAGTTGTTTAGTGACTTGCGACTGTACATTTTAGAATTGAGACCTGACTGAAACGAACTATTATATCATACTCATGCCTTGACAGCAGTTTTTTCAATATCGTACAAACTCTCTGACGCATTTTGCATGTTGCCAATTTATACAAATCACCTGAACCTGGGGTTTAATAAAGGGACACTTTTGAAAGACCCAAACAAACTTTTGACAGGCACAGGCAATCTGATCCGGCACATAGGCATAAAAACGCCAGGTGATTACAGAAATCCGAAAGTAAAAGCGTTGATACAAGAAGCTATTGACTTTGCCATTAACGATATGGACAAACCAGCAAAGTCTTTGGGAAAGACAATTTCAAAAATTAAAAAGAAATGAAAACCGGCTCAGGAAACACTACAATATTTTACGAGTTTTTTACAAAAGCCTTTTAGTTTTTTGGATCATAATAAAATAGCGCCAACTCATAAATTTCTATTGAAAACTAGTAAGTAAGTATGCCAATTTTTTTTTATTACTCCCTGTTCCTTGTATCTATCACAATCTTCTTGCGGTTAAAATACTTGCCGACGGAAAGACCAAATACTTTGTGCTTGATAGATGGGCCGCCATCACGGTTGCTCAGGTTGGCGGGGCTATGGGTAAACTGGGCAAAGATGAGAAAGCCACCGGCTGTTTCATAACCCAGTTGGGTCAGCAGGTTGGCAGAGTAGCGGCCATATTCACCGGGGCCAAATTTCATTTTGCGGCTCACACTGCCACCAGAGATAAGATTGAATTTTTCGGTAGCCGAGATCATAAAATCCAATGAAGGCCCGGCCTTAATAAAAACATGGTTGGGTTTGGGGCTCAGGTCAAATTGTAACAAGGCAGCAATTTCGAAACTGTGAAACCGGGTGTTGTTGTCTGTTGCATTTATATCGGGTAATGAATTATACATGTTGTAGGTAACATCATACCCCTTCATACTATAGAAGGCAGCAGGAGCAAAATACAGGAAACCCTCAAAAGGAACTTTCATGGCCACACCGGCATTAAAACCATATTTCATTTTGGTGTCCTGCTTTTGATTCAGAATAGAATAATTGGCCGTGCTGGCTTGTGGCCCGGCAAAGATGGCGACCTGGTTCTGGCTGGCAGCAGTTAAGCTTAACAAAAGGGTAAGGGCGGATATAAAACGTTTCATTTTTGAATTTTACTTTTCAAAATCAGGTTGTTATAAGCTTTTCGGTAAGGATTTCACCGTTGTCCGAAACGGCAACGGCTGGATAGGTGCGGCTAAAATAGCCATTAATTCCGGGGATTGCAAGTGAAGAGAGCTTTCCCGCAGATGACGCAGATCAGTTTGCAGAAAAACGCTGATTTTTAATTCTGCGAAATCAGCGAATACATTAGCGATAATCTGCGGGAAAGAAATCAAAATTTTTTTGCAGGGTCTTTTATATCTGCAGCGTTATTGTATTGTTGCGAATCACCCCTTGGTATCGACAGGTTCTTCCAGCTTTTATTTTTGATGATCTTGGTCAGGAAGATGATCTGACCTACATGATAAGGATAGTGCGCCAGTTGCCGGTTGATAGCATCTATCACTGTTAATGGTTCCTTACGGATAT
>CAZTKV010000202.1:0-1131 GCA_964614285.1 uncultured Chitinophaga sp.
ATTCAACAATTAGTAAGAAAAGGAAGAGAAATTATCAGGGCCAAAAGCAAATCAAGGGCCCTGGATCAGTGTCCGCAGCGCCGCGGTGTATGTACAAGGGTATATACAACAACGCCTAAAAAACCTAACTCAGCTTTGCGTAAAGTGGCTAAGGTCCGCTTAACCAATAAGATTGAGGTTATTGCTTACATTCCTGGAGAAGGGCACAACCTGCAAGAGCACTCTATCGTTCTTATTCGTGGTGGAAGGGTAAAAGACTTACCGGGTGTTCGTTACCACATCGTTCGTGGTTCACTTGATACTGCCGGTGTAAAGGACCGTAAGCAAAGCCGTTCTAAATACGGAACCAAGAAAGAAAAGGCTAAAAAATAATTTAATAAGTAATTCAAGAATAAGTCATGCGGAAAGCACAAGCAAAAAAACTCCCTTTAGCGCCAGATCCAAAGTTCAACGACAAACTGGTTACCCGTTTTGTTAATAACCTGATGTGGGAAGGAAAGAAAAGTGGAGCTTTTAATATTTTTTATGATGCGCTGGATAAAGTAGCCAAGCAAACCAGTGAGGATGGATACGAGGTTTGGAAAAAAGCGTTGGCCAATGTATCACCAGCTGTGGAAGTTCGCAGCCGCCGTATCGGTGGTGCCACTTTCCAGATACCTTCAGAGGTTCGTCCTGACAGGAAAATTTCTTTAAGCATCAAATGGCTGATCCGCTACAGCCGTGACAGAAATGGTCGTAGCATGTCAGACAAACTGGCTAATGAGATCGTAGCTGCCAGTAAAGGTGAAGGCGCTGCTTTCAAAAAGAAAGAAGATACCCATCGTATGGCTGAAGCCAACAAGGCTTTTGCTCACTTCAGGGTATAAAAGATACAACACACAATTGCACCAAACCATTCGTCTTTACGACGGGTGGTTTTTTTCTTTCGGGGATATCTATCAGCCCGACAGGACGTTACACATCGGCTTCACTGAATGATAGCTCGAGATTCATGATCCTGGTTTCAACCTTCCTGCAGGTAACTCCGGCTTTATTCAGCATTATCCGGGATGCTTTGAATACATCATCCTGCTCATATTTGTCAGACAGGTAAATGACTTCTGTTATCCCGGATTGAATAATGGCTTTTGC
>CAZTKV010000202.1:1231-4680 GCA_964614285.1 uncultured Chitinophaga sp.
CGGAATTCAGATGGGCTAAGTCCTTTATGCTTTTTAAAAGCCCTGTTTAAATGGCTTTCGTCTGTAAAATTGAGTTCGTACGCAATTTCATTGATCCGCATATCGCTGTGCAATAATCTTGTTTCTATTAACCGCAGCTTGTAATTGGCAATATACTGTTGCATAGTCTCACCTGTTTGCTTTTTGAAATAACGTCCCAGGTAGTGTAAGGAGATGCCAAAATGTTTGCTCAACTTTTCAGCTTTCAGGTTCTTCGGTTCAAATATATTTTGCTGGATGTAGTGCAGCAGGTCCAGCACCGTCTCTCCTGTATTTTCTTTGATGTTCTTGGGAAGTTTCAGGGCAATATTTCTTGCTACAATGATGATGATGGTGTTAACGAGTTGCTCAATTATTTGATGGTGATACAATTGCTGGTTGCTGTTTTCCCGGATGATGCTTTCTACCAGTGATGCTATCAGGGGTTTATCGGCCTTGTTCTTCAATATGCAGCCGGGCCGGTGGCTGGCATTTTGAAGAATGTATTCCATTCTTTGCACTGCAACTTTATCCTTGGTTGATTTACTGTGCAGGTAATGATTGCTGAAACGCAGAAAGAAGAACTGGGTGGGGGTCGTAATATCAAAAGAAGAATAATCCTGCGGTGTTACTAGGAACAGATTTCCTTTGCGGTAACTGAACTTGTTCTTATTGATGTATTGCACACCTGTTCCATCCACAATAAAGATGAGTTCAAAGAAATTATTGCTTTTAACCCTTCTTGGAAACTTGTCCAATATTTTATGATCGATTTCGAAAGACTGGTATAAGTTTTCTTTTGCCATGCCGCAAAGTACAGAATTAGTGCAAAATAGTACAGGAATGTAGCTCCTTAATCTGTATAAGTTTGCACTGTTAAAATCAGCAACATGAAAAAATTATGGGTATTATTTTTTGCAGTGGGGGTTGTACATCTTTCTTATGGTCAGAAAAACACAAAGGCTTTTTCGAAAAGACCATTGCATGAGCAATTAGTTGGCACATGGACATTGGTGTCTGTTGATAACATTTATCCCGACAGTAGCCGGGTACATCCGTATGGTGATGAGCCGCAGGGCTTGCTGATATTTGATACAATGGGAAATTATGCAATCCAGATATTAAAAGCTGCCCGGCCAAAGATTGTATCCGGTGATAAGAACAAATGTACCCCCGAAGAAAATGCTATGATGGTGCAGGGCAGCAATTCGCATTTTGGAACTTATGCGGTTGATGAGGCAGGCAAAACAATTACGTTTAATATCGCACATGCATCTTTCCCAAACTGGGAGGGAACGGTACAAAGACGTTCATACACTTATTCAGGCAATGAGATCAGGTATGTGGTCACACATACAACACAGGGCGGACAGGCAGTGATAGCCGAAGTGGCCTGGCGGCGTTTATACTGACTGGGTTGATAACTATTATCAAAGCATTACTCTGCTCTATTCGCTATTAAACAGTAAAAAGATGCGTCATTATATCTTTTTAAGGTTGACCAGGTTTTTCAGAAAACTGAAGATTGACCAAAAAGCTTTGAAAGAAATACTGGAAAGTACTTTTTGGAAATAGGGTAGTAACTAAGGTTGCTGCTGTTTGTCAAGAATGGAGACCAAACTTGCAATACCTAAACCTGTAAGTAAACCTGTCAGCTAATTGTCTGTAAGTCTTTTGCCTTCAAAAATTACTCCAGCAATTAACGCTAAAACACTTACTGGGATTAAGCGTCTGTCTGAACCTTGCATTCGATAACCAACATAAATCGTCAAAGCGAGAAGGGGAACTCCAATTAGAATCATGTATGGCTTTAAGTTTGATATTGTGCTCAGTTTCGGTCTTGGCGTTATGGTCTTTTTTTGCGTCAATTTTTTTTGTTTATGGGCGGTTTAAGTTACAGCAAACACATTTTTATTGAATTTACAAACACTTGGTTTTGTAACTTCTAAAAAATTGCTCTGCAACTAAAAAAGCCACTCATTATTTGAGTGGCTTACAAAATATCATTGAAATATTACTTCAGTTTCTTCTTCAGGTTCTCATCTATGGCTGTCAGAAATTCTTCCGTGTAGAGAAAGTGGTCCCCGTGCTTCACCTTATTGCCATGTATACAAACAGCCAGGTCTTTTGTCATCTTTCCCTCCTCCACTGTTTCTATACAAACTGCTTCCAGTGCATTGCAGAAATCGATCAGCGGCTGGTTGCCATCTAATTTGCCACGGAAAGCCAAACCTCTTGTCCAGGCAAAAATGCTGGCGATAGGATTGGTGCTGGTAGGTTTACCGGCCTGGTGGTCGCGGTAGTGTCTTGTTACGGTACCATGTGCCGCTTCGGCTTCCATGGTCTTTCCATCAGGGGTTATCAATACCGATGTCATCAGGCCCAGCGAGCCAAAGCCCTGAGCTACCGTATCACTCTGCACATCGCCATCGTAATTTTTACAGGCCCAAACGAAATTGCCATTCCATTTTAAGGCGCTGGCCACCATGTCATCTATCAGGCGGTGTTCATATACAATGCCTGCCGCATCAAAAGCAGTTTTAAATTCATTTTGAAAGATCTCTTCAAAAATGTCTTTGAAACGGCCATCATATTTTTTGAGGATGGTGTTTTTGGTGGACAGATATAAAGGCCACTTTTTGCTCAGCGCCATATTGAAGCAGCTTCTTGCAAAACCTTTGATGCTTTCATCAGTGTTGTACATGCTCATTGCCACACCATCACCTTTAAAGTTGAATACTTCAAAGGTTTGGGGCTCACCACCACCTTCCGGCGTAAAGGTCATAGTGAGTTTTCCTTTTCCTTTTATCACAGTGTCTGTGGCTCTGTATTGATCCCCAAAGGCATGACGGCCGACTATAATAGGAGCGGTCCAGTTGGTCACCAGCCTTGGAACATTGCTGATAACGATCGGCTCACGGAATACCGTTCCATCCAGTATATTCCGGATAGTACCGTTGGGGCTCTTCCACATTTGTTTCAGCTTAAATTCTTTTACCCTTGCTTCATCAGGTGTAATAGTGGCGCATTTGATGCCAACACCATACTGTTTGATGGCATTGGCGGCATCAACTGTTACTTGGTCGTCGGTATGGTCACGGTATTCAATACCAAGATCGTAATATTTAATATCCACCTCCAGGTAGGGGAGTATCAGTTTGTCTTTGATAAATTTCCAGATTATCCGGGTCATTTCATCACCATCCAGTTCCACCACCGGGTTAGCAACTTTGATCTTTTGTGTCATATGCAGATATTTGGGTTTACGTTGAAAACCTGATAGTTATCAGGGTGCTTGCAAACTTACAATATTATGGAATGTGACTTGTATCATAAATCACAATTTCTCAGGCAGGTATTTTTGCGATTCATTAAATTTTTCAGAATTGATTTCAATCAATTAAAAATGTTGTAACTTATATGGCGTATAA
>CAZTKV010000203.1:0-1387 GCA_964614285.1 uncultured Chitinophaga sp.
CTGTTCCATCCTTTTTCTCTTCCCAGTTTTTTCAGGTAAGGAAATTTCATGTATGACCATTGGGATACCGCTTCAGAAAAATAATCCTGGTAAAGATCTGTTGCTATATCATCTAATGTCCTGTTGCCTTCACTGTCAATAGCTCTCAATTTTCCATCATATAAGTCCAGCCCGCCCATATCGTTTACCATGCCAAGATGTCCTGAGGGGAAATATGCAAAATCATCGAGGAACTTCCGGTTCTGTTCATGATAGTTTTTCATAAAGTTCACCATCGCAACTGACCATTCGATCATTGTGTCAATATTCTCAATGTTCTTACCATCGAGAAAATAATCTCTTTCTTTTTCGGTAAATGTTTTATGTACACCTCCGGGAACAGCCAGGATACCGTGAATTTTTTTGCCGGCAACCGCTTTGATAACCTCCTGTCCAAACTTCCTCATGGTGATGCCTTTGATGGCCAACTCCCTGTTCTCAACAGCCACTGCTACCACATTTCTTTTTTCAACCGGTGCATCCACGCCAAATAATAAATCGGGAGATGCCAGGTAAAAGAAATGCAAAGCATGTGATTGAAACACTTGTCCAAAATGCATCAGCCGGCGAAGTTTGGTGGCAGTAGGTGAAAGATCTTTGGGATCAACTCCTACGATCTGGTCAATGGCTTTGGCAGCAGCCAGGTGATGGCTTACGGGGCAGATACCACATAACCGTTGCACTAATACGGGTGCTTCCCAATAAGGATGACCTTGTATAAAACGTTCAAAACCCCTGAACTCTACAATGTGAAAAAAAGAATCTTTCACCTGTCCGTATTCATCAAGGTGTATAGTAACCCTGCCGTGGCCTTCCACCCTTGTTACAGGGTCTATGGTAATCTTCCTGTTCATAATTCAATACATTAATCGTACTTAAACTCTGAATACAAAATGGAATACTCTTCTCCCCACAAAATATTTTTCACCGCTTTCCAGATGTGATTGGCATCAGGCGGGCAGCCGGGTATATAATAATCTATCTTAACTATTTCATTGCAGGCATACACCCTGTCAAGAATTTTTGGTAAATCCTCATGATAGGGAATGATATTAGCACCCGGTTCACTGGTAGCAGAATTGAGATAAGCTTCTTCCAGGCATTCACTCAGCGGTATGCTGTTTCTCATGGACGGAAGTCCGCCCCATACTGAACACTCACCCAGTGCTACAAGTACATCACAATGTTCCCTGAATTTGCGAAGCGTTTCTACATTTTCTGAATTGCATACACCGCCTTCGATGATACCAATATGACAACGGGAAGTGAACTCTTTAAAATCTGTAAGCGGTGATTTATCGAAGGATACCAGCTCGACCACATCCAGCAGGTCTGCATCAATATCCAG
>CAZTKV010000203.1:1487-4640 GCA_964614285.1 uncultured Chitinophaga sp.
TTTAATTCTTCAGAATTAACTTCTACGGAAAGGCCTTCTGATATTTTTTCTGTACAGGCCGGTCCGAATTTGCCATTTATTTTGCAGGTGCATACCCGGCAGGTACCAAGAGGCGGTTCTATATGTTCATAGTAACAGAGTGATGGTATGAAAATGCCATTTTCTTTAGCTACCTGCATCAGGTTCTTTCCTTTTTCTGCCTGAATACTTTTGCCATCAATCGTTATGCTTACCATGTCTGCCATGTCATCAGATTTTATATTTCTCGTATTCTTCTGTCGCAGCTTCCATATCAAACTTCAGGTTCAGCCCGTTGAAGTCTTTATCTAATTTGTTGTGGAAGTAATCATGAAATTTCTCCATGGAGAAGATCAAACTGTTCGTAGCTGTTTTACCCAATCCGCAACGGCTCGTATTTTTCATAATGGTGCTCCAGCTCTTTAATTCTTCCAGGTCCTTTTCATTGGCGAGGCCGTTGTCCAGTCTTTCCAGTTTACGCTGAATAATGAAGTTTCCGGCTCTGCAGGGTGTACAGATGCCACAGGATTCTGATTTGAAAAACTCAGAAAAATTCAGCAGCACTTTTACCAGGTCTCGTTGTTTATTGAAGATCATAAATGAACCACCGCAACGAATGTCTTTACGGGCCAGCAGGTCGAGCATAGAAATGCGGC
Source organism: uncultured Chitinophaga sp. (assembly GCA_964614285.1). Taxonomy (GTDB): domain Bacteria; phylum Bacteroidota; class Bacteroidia; order Chitinophagales; family Chitinophagaceae; genus JJ008. The sequence continues at coordinate 2,162 of CAZTKV010000203.1, forward strand.
GATATTTTTCTTTAATTGAAATGCATTCACCGGATGGGCCGCTTACCTGTATGTAATAAGGATCATCGGCTTCACAGAGTTCCAGTAATTCAGCCACTGTCATGCCCCATTCAATTTCATAGATGCCGGGGAGTTTGCAATCACCGGACACACTGATGAGTTTGGTACCGGGTGAACCGGGTATCCCCATTTGCAGATACTCGTCTGCACCCATTTCCAGTATGCGGGCCGCAGCACAAAATGTTTCTACATTATTGATAACAGTAGGTTTTTGCAAATACCCTTTTTCAACAGGGAAAAACCATTTGGTCCTTGGTTCACCTCTTTTGCCTTCCAGTGATTCGAGTAACGCAGTTTCTTCACCACATACATAGGAGCCGGCGCCCATTTGTATCCTGATATCGAAATTGAATCCTTTGATATTTCCGCAATCTTTTCCCAACAAACCGGTTTTTCGGTATTCACTGATTGCATCTTCTAGTTTATGCTGAAGCCATCTGTATTCCCCCCGCAGGTAAATGATACCGTATTCAGCGCCGATAGTGTAGCCGCAGATCATCATTCCTTCGATCAGCGATTTCGCCTGAGTGTTCATCAATACCCTGTCTTTAAAAGTGCCGGGCTCGCCTTCATCAGCATTGCAAACAACAAACTTTGGAGTTGCCCTTTGATCCTTTGCTGCATTCCATTTTTTCCAGGTGGGATAATAAGCGCCTCCACGGCCAGCCAGTTCTGTTTTTTTCAATTCTTCTAAAACTCCTTCAGCACCCAGTTTTGCTGTATTGGCCAGTGCCGATCCATCCATAAATTTTTTAAAGAAAATGCTTTTATTCCCCGGTGGGGTATACCTGATATTATCGGCCGGTGTATCACAAACGGACTCCGGCGTTGCACCATTTCGAAGTGAAGCAATGATATCTTTTACTTTGATCGCATTCAGATTAGTGAAAGGATAAAAATTTATTAATGCAGAAGGCTCCTGGTCGCTCAACCCGATACAAGGTGTAAGGAACAAACCGAATGTACCGGTACGGTCTACCGAGCCAAACACAGTACCTGTTTCTCTTTCAAAAGTTTCTTTGATGCGGTTGAACCCCTTTATATCTGCAACAATACTGTTGTTGAGATAAATGGTGTATTTACCGGTGGGCTTCCGGTGAAAAAAATGATAAAAGGAAACAACTCCTTCCACTTCAATAGTTGAAAGATCGAACCGCCCTGCAATCAGCTTTATATCCTTGTCGTTAATAAAACCATTTTGTAGTTGCAATTCCCATAACTGGTTGAGCATTTGTGTTTGCCCGGGTTCCACCAGTTGTTGTACTGTATCAGCAGGCATGTTTGCGGGTTTATGGTTCCGGAATTTAACCCAAGGTCAATTTTTTTCTATATGAAATCATATGACTACCGTTACTCATTTGTCTGATTTTGGGCATTTAACAGGGAACAAAAACCTGCAATGGTCACTGCTGTGCATCAAATCAGGGCGGGGTTGCTATGCTTTTAAAACCTGCAAAAAACTACTGTCACATCTTTATGTGATTGCCGGGTTTATCCTTTTTTCTATCTTCGCTCCCACTTTCAAGCATACGAATATGAAAATCTGCCAGGGTTCGACTCCATTTTAAATCCCGCAATCTTCGGGAAAGAACCTGTTATTTAAGGCTATTACCAATTGCAACTTTTCGTTGCTTCAATCTTTTCATTTTAGCTTAATTTCAAAAGCTTTTAATCATGTTGAAACAAACAACCAATACCAATAGGGTATCTCATTTCTTTTCATTAGTCAAACAGTCGCTCCGTGGTGACGAGCATGACTATACGCAGGGTAGTATCCGCAGTGCTATTGTACTGCTGGCTATTCCAATGATCCTTGAATTAAGTCTTGAATCTGTTTTTGCTGTAGTTGATATGTTCTTTGTCGGTAAACTCGGCGCCAATGCCATTGCCACCGTAGGTCTTACTGAATCAGCTATTACCATTGTTTATTCTATAGCTATTGGCCTAAGTACCGCTGCCACCGCTGTAGTAGCAAGGCGTATTGGCGAAAAAAATCCTGATGCGGCAGCACATGCGGGTATGCAATCAATATTGATAGCCCTGCTGGTGACTGTTGTTATCAGTACTATCGGAATTGTCTTTGCACCGGATATATTACGGATTATGGGTGGTTCCCCTGAGGTAGTAAAAGAAGGAGCGGAATTTACCCGCATTATGCTGGGCGGAAGTGTCGTTATTATTTTACTTTTTCTGATCAATGGTATTTTCCGGGGTGCCGGTGATGCGGCCATGGCCATGCGAAGCTTATGGATCGCCAGTATCATCAATATCATATTATGCCCCGTACTTATTAATGGGTATGGTCCTTTTCCTGAACTCGGATTGAAAGGAGCTGCCATTGCAACGGTAATTGGCCGGGGTACCGGTGTATTATATCAATGCTACCACTTTTTTAGAGGAAAGGGCATTATTAAAGTAA
>CAZTKV010000204.1:0-1378 GCA_964614285.1 uncultured Chitinophaga sp.
TATCACAAAAGAAAAACACGGATGGAACCCGCAGTGATTACTGGAAAATGGATCTTCCCCATGCTCCTTATCTTTTCTTTCTGGGGGTGGGTGAATATGCAGTTGTAAAAGACAACTGGAGAGGCAAAGAAGTCAATTATTATGTAGAAAAAGAATATGCTTCTGTAGCAAAAAAAATATTCGGCAATACCCCTGAGATGATGACATTCTTTTCAAAAATCACCGGTGTTGATTATCCCTGGGTGAAGTATTCCCAAATAACCGGCCGGGATTATGTGGCAGGCGCCATGGAGAATACCACTGCTACCATACACCAGGAAAGTGCTCAGCAGGATGCAAGAGAATTAGTGGATGGAAATATGTGGGAAGGCACCATCGCCCATGAACTTTTTCACCAGTGGTTTGGCGATTATGTAACTACTGAAAGCTGGAGTAATCTAACCGTGAATGAATCATTTGCCGATTACAGCCAGACACTATGGGATGAATACAAGTATGGAAAAGATGCCGGTGATGCGGAAAACTATAACGGCATGCAGGGATACCTGATGAGCGGCAGTGAGAACAAACATCTTGTGAGGTTTCACTACAAAGACAAAGAAGATATGTTTGATGCAGTAAGTTACCAGAAAGGTGGCCGCATACTGCATATGCTCAGAAATTATGTGGGTGACAGTGCCTTCTTCAAATCACTGAACAATTATCTTGTTACTAACAAATTCAAATCTGCAGAAGCACACCAACTACGTCTGGCCTTTGAAGAAGTAACGGGTCGTGACCTGAACTGGTTCTTTAACCAATGGTACTTCAACAGCGGACATCCTACAGTGGATATAAATTATCAATACGATGATGCAGCCGGGAAAGCTACTGTGATCATCAAACAAACACAAAAGAGCGGGAAGCTGTTTACTTTGCCTATTGCCATAGATGTGTATAATGGTGCTAATAAAACCCGCCATAATGTGTGGGTTAAAAATGCAGCAGATACTTTCTCATTCAGCTATACTACAAGACCTGACCTGATAAATGTAGATGGCGATAAAGTAATGCTCTGGAATAAAAAAGATAATAAGACCCTGGACAACTATATTCATCAATATAAATACGCCGGGAACTATCTTGACAGAAGAGAGGCTATTGATTTTGCTGGTAAGAAACTTGATGATCCTAAAGGAGTGGAATTGATAAAAACAGCTTTAAATGATAAGTATCACGGGTTGAGAAATTTTGCTATCAGTAAGGCTGACCTGAAAAAAGAAGCAGTGAAAACATCCTTTGAATCTGCATTGCTTACCCTAGCCAAAACAGATAAATATTCGACTGTAAGAGCCAATGCTATTCAAAAATTAGGAGATTACGAGAAACCAGAGTATGC
>CAZTKV010000204.1:1478-4623 GCA_964614285.1 uncultured Chitinophaga sp.
GCACCTGAACCAAAAATGATCAATAATAAAATGATGATGAAAATAATTGTCCAGACACTTGGTCCTTTATTCTTCCTGCTACCATAATTCTCAGGAGCTTCATACCGGCCTTCTGCCGCCTTAATTAAATCATCTACTCCTTCATCCAAACCCCTGTAATAATTATCTTCTTTAAAACGGGGAGTGATAGTGTTATCAATGATACTCTTAGTTGTCAGATCAGGTATTGCTCCTTCCAATCCGTAGCCTACCTGTATCGTCATCTTCCTGTCGGCCTTCGCTACAAGAATTACAATGCCATTATTGAATTCTTTATTTCCCACTCCCCAGTTACGGCCCAGTTCTAATGCAGCATCCTCAACAGAGTATCCATCTGTTGATTCCACTATCACCACAGCAATCTGATTAGAGGTGGAATCATCATACCTAACCAGCTTTTGCTCAAGCGCTTCAAGCTGTTGAGCAGTCAACGTGTTTGTATAATCGTTGACCAGCTTAGGAGGGCTCGGAGGTTTTGCAATGATATCTTTCATTTGCGCCGGGGCAACGAATGAAAGAAAAAGGGTTAGTATCAGTAAAAATTTCTTCATGAACATCAGTTGCCAAATACAATGTGATCAGGCAATTCATTTTTGTCTGTATCCTTATCAAAAGGGAAATGAGTGGTGAGTGCCTCGCCGATCTGTATCACGCATTCAGCAATACCTTTTGCATAATCATCTTTATTAAAGCTTTGAATCATTTCTGCCACTACTTTATTCCAATACTCCTGGCCGGTTTTTTGATAAATACCTTCATCTGCAAAAACGGCCAGCTGATGATCTTTTAATGCCACGTATACAAGCACCGCATTTCTTTCCTCCGTTTTTTCCATCTTCAGTGAAAAGAAGATTTCAGCCGCCCTGTCAATTGCGTCCATAAAACGGCAGCGGTTTTCAACAAAGACCCGCACTTCTCCGCTGGTTCTTTTTTCTGCCTGCCTGATGGCTTTGACGATAAGACGATTGTCTTCCTCATCAAAAAGCGACTTATTTTTCTGCCATGGAAAAAATTTCAATGGATGTGTATTTAATTAAAATTTTATTTCGATTGCTTTTTCCGTTCCTGATACAGCTTCAAACCCTTCTTTTCTTTTAAACCCAAAGATGCCTGCAACGAGGTTTGAAGGAAATCCTCTTACTTTTTTATTGTAATCGGCCACTGCCTCATTAAAATCATTTCGGGCCACCCTGATCCTTCTTTCCGTTCCCTCCAGCTGTGTTTGTAATCCTGCATAGGCAGCTGTTCCCTTCAAAGCCGGGTATCTCTCTATCTGTATGATCAACCTGTTTGCTGCTGCTGCTAATGTATCCTGTAATCTTTTTTGCTGCTGATAATTCTCAGCTGTCAGTTCATCATTTGACAGACCTGTGATAGCCCTGCTTCTTGCTTCAGTTATTTTTTCCAAGGTTGTTTGCTCAAAATCTGACACTCCCTTTACCACATTCACCAGGTTGGGAATAAGGTCAAGCCGGCGCTGATAAGTATTCTGTACTTCCGACCATTGTAACTTTACCTTCTCCTCTTTTTTGACAAAAGAGTTATATGAAGTGATTATCCAGGTAAGAAGAACAAGCAGGATAGCACCTCCAACTATATAGCCGGAAAATTTCTTTTGCTGCATATCTGCGTTTCTTAGAATTGAACTTTGGGAGCTTTTTCAGCACCTTCGTCAGCTTTGAATCCTTCCTTGGCTTTGAATCCAAACATACCAGCCAGTAAGTTCATGGGAAAAGACCTTACCTTGGTATTGTATGTATTGATCGCATCATTGAAAGACTTTCTTGAATTGCGGACATCGTTCTCAATTCCTTCTAATTGCCCCTGCAATTTGGTAAAATTCTGATTAGCTTTCAGATCAGGATAATTTTCTACTACAGCCAGTAAACGGCTTAATGCGCCAGTCATTTGCCCCTGCACTTCCTGAAATTTTGCAATATTCTCAGGAGTAAGCTGATCGGCAGTAAAGTTGACTGATGTAGCTTTTGCTCTTGCTTCTACCAGCTTCGTCAAAGTTTCCTGCTCAAAGTTAGCAGCCCCTTTAACGGTGTTCACAAGGTTGTCAACGAGATCAGCTCTTTTCTGATATTCAGTATTTACGTTGTTCCATGTCTTTTTTACATTCTCATCCTGCTTGATGACGCCGTTGTAGCCATTACATCCCCATACACCAAATATGAGCAAGAGGCCAACAATAACTAACAGAGCGACATTACGGGTTCCTTTCATTTTAATGGTGTTTTTGATTAGATACTAAAATTAGGATTTTTGACAGTTTGCAAGGGTAAATTTTCGGTAACCATTAGTTGTTTACCGGTAAGCTCCCTTCAAATACCGCTACGGCATGATTTTAGTGACCTTTTGCGCTGTTTACCGTCAAATCCGGTATCGTAATTTTATGAAAAAGCTGCTATTATTTTCGCTGATCGTAGTTTTGGGTCTGCCGCAGTGTAAAAAACAGAATAATAATGAGCCCCCGGCTCCAACAGAACCAGTGGTAATCAAAGATTCAGTAATTGTACAGGGGCTAAATTTTCCATGGGAAATAACATGGGGAGCCGATAATTTTATATGGATGACGGAAAGAGGTGGCAAGATCAGTCGTGTAAATCCTACTACGGGAGCCGTTTCTCTTTTACATACTATCACGGAGGTGGTAACAAATGGCGAAGGCGGTTTGCTGGGTATGGTATTGCATCCCAATTTCACCAGTACTCCGCATGTTTTTGTTGCTTACAATTATAATAGCGGAAGCAACTACCGGGAAAAAGTTGTACGCTTTACTTACAGCGGAGGCACACTAAACAGTCCCGTAACAATTATTGAAAATATACCGGCAAATTCCATTCATAACGGGTGCCGTTTGGTAATCAGCCCGGATATGAAACTATTTATCACAACTGGTGATGCTTCCAACACATCTCTGCCACAGAATCTTTCCTCTTTAGCAGGAAAAATATTGCGCCTCAATCTTGACGGAACTATACCATCTGATAATCCTATTGCCGGCAATGCTTATTGGAGTGCAGGCCATCGTAATCCGCAAGGGCTGGTATTTGCCAATAATATGCTATACAGTTCTGAACATGGGCCAAGCAGTGATGAT
>CAZTKV010000205.1:0-4604 GCA_964614285.1 uncultured Chitinophaga sp.
AAGGCCCATTGGTTAAGTGTTTCCACATCAGCCAGCACTGTCTCAAACTCAAATCCTTCTGTATCAATTTTATTATTGACGAGTGCATCAAAGATGAATGTATCGTTGGGGCAGGGAGAAAAACCAAGTGTAAGTTTCATAAGCTTTCTAACAAGCGGATTAGTTCATTGTTCAGGTTAATAATTGATTCTTTCATGTTCCAGTTCTTCTTATTTCTTTCAGCAATATAATTACTGACACTTCTTAATTGTATAAAGGGAATTTTTTCCATCAGGCATACATAATGGAGAGCCGCTCCTTCCATAGACTCAACAACCGGGTTAAAAGAATCTTTGTAAAATTTCATTTTTAGCTTTGAAGTAGTGATCTCGTTTACAGAAATGCCTTTTACCTTTTTCAATCTTGCTTTCTTTACTATTTCATTCCGGTTGATAAGCCATCCTTTTGAAAAAGGATATTGATCCTGCGGTACCAGTTTAAGATCAAAAAGCGTCTTTAATTTATTTAGTTCGACAACACTCTGGTCAGCGATGGCCTCTTGTTTTACCATTACTACAGAACCAAGCGGAATGCTGGTATCGAAGCAGCCACCCACACCAGCCTGGATAATAAGATCCGGCCGTTTGATGGTCAGCTGCTTTGTCAACGAATATGTTGTAGCAGTAAGACCAATACCTGTTACAAGGATATCGGCCAATATTTTTTTGGATAAATTACCTGGTATCCTGTAGTAATTCAGAAAAGGAGTGATTTCCAGCGGAGTAGCAGCCACTATCAGGCAGTTTGTCATACGTTGCCCGGTTAATTATTCCGGTTACTTTGCAGCAAGTTAGTAAAACTATCTTCTATTTTGAGCCTCCGGTGAACCTGAATTGACTTACTTTTGCCGCCTGCCAGCCGTATGGTATGGTCTAACAATCTCTCCGCCCAATGCTGTGAGGGATCTAAAAAGTAAAGCATGGTTTACTTAACCAGAATTGAACATTTTAACTCGGCCCACAAACTTTATAACCCCAACTGGTCAAAGGAAAAGAACGATGAAGTATTTGGCAAATGCGCCAATGAGAACTGGCATGGCCACAATTTTGAGTTGTTTGTCACTATCAAAGGGGAACCTGATCCGGATACAGGTTTTATTTTCGATGCCAAAAAACTGGGATCCATCATCCAGGAAAAGATCATCGAAAAGCTTGATCACCGTAATTTAAATGTAGATGTTGATTTTATGCAGGGCAAGCTTTGTTCTATCGAAAACCTGGTTATAGGAATATGGAATGAACTGGTGCCGCACCTTCCGGCTGCCGCTCAGTTACATTGCCTGAAATTGGTGGAGACTTCTAAGATATATGTAGAATATTACGGGGAAAAGTAACCGGCGAACAATATTCCTTCGTTTTTGTTTTTAACTGTTACAGGTTAGCTGATATATTTTCTTAAATTGTAGTATGAGTAAAAAAGTGGCAGTTTTCAGAAAGGAAAGTTTTAATGCTGCTCATCGTCTTTTCAACCCTGATTGGGATGACAAAACGAATAATGAAGTTTTTGGTAAATGTGCATTACCACATTACCACGGCCACAACTATGATCTGATAGTGAAAGTGGTGGGGAAGCCGGATAAAGAGACAGGATATGTTATGGATATGAAAGTGCTCAGCGATATCATTCAACGGGAAATAGTAGAGCGGTTCGATCACAAAAACCTGAATCTTGATACAACGGAATTTAAAACACTCAACCCGACGGCAGAAAACATTGCTGTTATCATATATAAATTATTACGTCCTCATATAGATAAGAAACTGGAAATGCAGATCCGCCTGTATGAAACACCCAGGAATTTTGTAGAGTATCCCGTTTAAAATTCAAAACTTATTCGAATGGCTTATAAAAAAACAGAACAGTATGATGAAAAGGCAACCAGTGGGTTGATCAAAAGTTATAAAGAAACTATTGCCTTTTTGGGAGAAGATCCGGAAAGGGAGGGTTTATTAAAAACACCTGAAAGAGTGGCAAAAGCCATGCAATATCTTACGCAGGGATACCAGTTGGATGCTCATGCAATCCTGAACTCGGCTAAATTTCATGAAGATGTAAGTGAGATGATTGTAGTAAAGGATATAGAATTGTACAGTATGTGTGAGCACCACATGCTACCTTTCTTTGGTAAGGCGCATGTAGCTTATATACCCAACGGATGGATAACTGGATTGAGCAAAGTAGCAAGAATAGTGGATGTATTTGCCAGGCGATTGCAGGTGCAGGAGAGGTTAACGATACAGATAAAGGATGCAATAAAGGAAACATTGAATCCGCTGGGTGTGGCCGTTGTTATCGAAGCACAGCATTTATGCATGATGATGCGGGGGGTACAAAAACAAAATTCCGTTACCACTACTTCTGCTTTTGATGGAGAATTCCATAAAAATTCGACAAGAAGTGAATTTATGAAGCTGATAACAGCCCGTCTGAGCTGATTCTGAATAATATTTGATCAAATGCCACAAAGATTTTTCTAAATAAAACCTTTATGGCATTTTTGTTTGTCATAACTGCAAGCTACCATGAAACATGCCTATATTTTCCCCGGCCAGGGATCTCAATTTCCCGGAATGGCGAAAGAGTATTATGAGAATAGTGCTTTTGCCAAAAAATTGTTTGAGCAGGCCAATGAAATTTTAGGCTTCCGTATTTCCGACATCATGTTTGGCGGAACAGACGAAGACCTGAAGCAAACAAAAGTTACACAACCTGCCATTTTTCTTCATTCAGTTATTGCATATAAAAGTATAGAGAATGCGAAACCGGATATGGTGGCGGGTCATTCATTGGGTGAGTTTACAGCGCTGGTAGCCAACGGAACACTCAGCTTTGAAGATGCCTTACAGTTAGTATCGGTAAGGGCAGAGGCCATGCAGAAAGCTTGTGAAGTGAACCCTTCCACCATGGCGGCTGTGTTAAACCTCGCCGATGATAAAGTAGAGACTATTTGTGCGGATGTGCAAAATGAAACTGGTGAGATTGTAGTAGCTGCCAATTATAATTGCCCCGGGCAATTAGTTATTAGCGGAACAAAGAAGGGAATAGATATAGCTTGTGAAAGAATGAAAGCGGCCGGTGCAAAAAGGGCTTTAGTATTACCAGTAGGAGGAGCCTTTCATTCTCCCTTAATGTTACCTGCGAAAGAAGAATTACAGGAAGCCATTCTTTCAACGAAATTTCATTCACCCACCTGTGCTATTTACCAGAATGTAGCCGCTAAAGCTATTATGGACAGGGAAGAGATAAAGCAAAACCTGATCGATCAGCTGACCGGTGCGGTCAGATGGACCCAAAGTGTACAGGCCATGATAGCAGATGGGGCCACAAAATTTACCGAAGCCGGGCCTGGAAAAGTGCTGCAGGGCCTGGTTATGAAAATTAATAAAGAAATGCAGGTGGATGGAGTGAATTAAAATATAAACCCCCGAAGAATCCGGGGGTTTTCCTTGTATGAAAAATGAGAGAGATCAAAACTCTTTCCCTGATCATTGTTTAATTACTTTCAGTGTTTCTTTATTATCAAGCCTGATCAGGTAAATTCCGTTCGTGTACCTGCTTATATCGACTGTCTGACTTTGGGCACTGATCTTTATACTTTCTATCAGCCTGCCATTCATGTCATAAATAAATGCCATAGTACCTACCAGGTTCTTATCACCAACTGTGATGGTAAGGGTTCGGCTGGCAGGGTTAGGATACACAATGGAGTTGATGGTTGCTGTCTCTTTATATGTTAATCGTACAACAGCAGAGTAACTATAGTTATTATCAAGATCCACCTGTCGGAGCCGGTAATACATAACAGAACTGTTCAGCTGATCAATATTCCTGTCAGTGTAACCATAGGTACGGATACTGCTGCTGTTGCCTGCGGCAGGCACTGTACCGATGGCTGAGAAGTTAATTGCATCCAGCGATCTTTCCACTTTGAACTCTTTCGAATTTTGCTCACTGGAAGTAGCCCATTCAAGTATATTATCCTTATTGCGGTTGTTGCCTCTGAAGTATAACCAGTTAACTGGCAATGTTGCCCCGATAAATGTGTTTTTAATTTCACCCGGTCGCAGTACTTCTGTATTACCCACACTATCGGTAGCCAATACAAAGAAGTAGTAACGGATATTTGGTGCAAGGGTGAGGGTGGTGTCTGTACGGGTGATACCGCTTTTCAGGATACTGAAATTAATTCCGTCATTAGAAATATATAAGGTAAAGTAGTGCAGACCGCAACCGTTTGTATCATCTGCACCTGACCAGTTAAGCGTAACCGGGTTGTTACTGTTGGATGGCAGGTTATTCAACTGGCTGGTTGGTGGTAATGCATCAATAGTATTCTTTTCGATATTGGTAGGTATCGTATCATTAGCATCAAATACTATATCTGCCCTGGCCAGGATACTGTCTAATGTTTGTGCTGTCGTAACCGGTTTAATGCTGAAGTTCACAAATCCATGTCCATAGGTTTGGTTCGTACTGTCCTGCAGCAACAGGAATCCTTTCAGCGGATCTGCCGGTGGCAGGAAGGTAACAGGGTCTATTGACTGAAACTCCCAGAAAGCATAGTT
>CAZTKV010000206.1:0-4575 GCA_964614285.1 uncultured Chitinophaga sp.
AAGTTTTGGGCCCTTCTGGGTATAAGAAATGCTTATCAAAAAGGTTTCAGCTATAAAAAAACAGCTGCTGCCAATCATGAGTTCTTACATAAACGTACCATGTATTACAGCAAAAAGAAAATTGCGCAATTTGTGCTGAACCAGTTTAAGAATATATCTTTTATTGAACATCTCTTTATTAAGTATAGTGAAGGCCGTCTGAAAAAACTCTACCCGCTCTCACAAAAATTTCCTTTCATTGTGTCACTCATAAGTACTTTTCATACCCGGGTCATTTTTTTTACAAAGTGACGACCCCAAATAAAAACTCCCCGCCATGCAGGGAGTTCAACTATAATTTTTCTGATTCGTTGACTTCTATTCGCCCCAGATATTATCTTTTCCGTCAAGCCATAGTTTTACCAGGTCTGTTGTAACAGATTTTGGTCTTTCCAGCGGGAAACCAAGGGCCCTGTCCCAGCAAAGGCTGGCCAATACACCCAATGCACGGCTCACGGCAAACAATACGGTATAGAATTCATACTCTACCATACCGTAATGCACCAATAAAGCACCGCTATGTGCATCCACATTCGGCCATGGATTTTTTATTTTACCAATTGTTTGCAGGATTGGAGGTACCGTTTCATAAATATTCCAAACCGTCTGCACCAGTTTATCATCCGGCATATGTTTTTTGCCAAATTCCATTTGTGCGGTAAACCGCGGATCGGTTTTGCGAAGCACCGCATGTCCGTAACCCGGTACTACTTTTCCTTCACTCAATGTCTTCTTTACGTATTCAGCGATCTGTTCTTTGCTGGGCAGGTCTGTCTTTAATTCTTCCTGCATTTCAAATATCCACTTGATCACTTCCTGGTTAGCCAGGCCGTGCAAAGGACCAGCGAGGCCATTCATACCCGCAGCATAGCTCAGGTACGGATCACTTAATGCAGAACCCACCAGGTGGGTGGTATGTGCTGACACATTACCTCCTTCATGATCGGCATGAATCGTCATATACAGACGCATCAGTTCTTTGAAGCTCTCATCTTCAAAACCCAGCATGTGGGCAAAGTTGCCGGCCCAGTCAAGCAATCCATTGGGTTGTATATGATCACTGTTCTTGTACTTGCGGCGATAAATGTAGGCCGCTATCCTTGGCAGGCGGGATAACAATACCAGGCTGTCATCAAATACCGGCAGCCAGTAATCTTTTTTATTGATGCCCTCAGCATATTTTTTCTGGAAATAACTTTCTGTCTGCAATGCCATTACTCCTACTACAAACATCGTCATCGGGTGTGCAGTTACCGGCAATGCATCGATGGCTTCAAACACATGGGTGGGCACATGGCTTCTGCGCTGCAGGATATTGGTAACATGATTGGCTTCCTCCTCTGTCGGCAATTCACCGATCATCATCAGGTAAAATAAACCTTCGGGCAATGGCTCACTGCCTCCGGGTGCTTTAGGTAATTTTTGCTGCAGTTCCGGAATAGAATACCCTCTGAAACGGATTCCTTCCTGTGCATCCAGCAACGAAGTTTCTGTTACCAGGCCGGTGATACCCCGCATACCCTGGTAGATCTGTGATAACTGCACTTCACCAATTACCTTGTTGCCATGTTCTTTTAGTAAGTCCTTGATCTCTGCACCGACGGCTTCGGCTTTTGCTTTGAACCTGTCTTTTATGATACCCATGATACCTTATTTTTCGGGGGGAAATGAGAAAAAATTATGAAGGCATAAAATTACACAATGCCCCCTGCTGTAACAAAAAATAAGCTTGAAAGTTTGGACATGGATTGCCCTGTTTTACTATTTGGGTGTGCGGCGATATAACCACCAGGCCACTCCTGCAAAAACAATATTGGGTAGCCAGGCTGCAAGCAGCGGAGGAAAATTTCCCTTTATGGCAAATACCGTGGAAAACCGGTCGGACATGATGAATAAAGAAGCAATGATGATACCCAGGGCAAGGTGCATACCACTGCCTCCGCGGGTTCTGCGGCTGGCAATAACAACACCGATCATTGTCAATAATAATACCGCAGCCGGCGTAGCCGTGCGACGATACCGCTCTACTTTTAACGCATTCAGCCCTTCTGTGCCCCGAATTTCTTCCCGGTCAATATACCGGGCCAGTTCTGGTGTGGTGAGTTTGTCTTTCAGGTACTCATCTTTACGTAATTCATCCGGGCGAAGAATAAGGTTAATCACTAATGTGTCATGGTTTTTCATTCTTTCGCCAATGCTGTCCACAAACCGCTCTGCCACCCGGTAGAATTTCCATTTCTCAATGGTGGCATCCCATTGCATGGTTTCAGCCCGCAGGTTATATACCATTTTATTATCCCTGATCTTTTCCATGAAAAAACCCCTGGCCGATTTACTGGCGGTATCATAATCCCTGATGCCGACAAAAGTGTTGGTATCAATACGCAGATAATAACAGCGGACACAGGTTCCAAAAGAGCGGTTCTTTGTGGGATCGTTCTTATCAAGATAATTTGTCTGGAAATTGCTCCGGATGATATTGGCCTTGGGTATCCAGTATCGGCTGCCTGCCCAAAGAATAACTGCCAGTAATATTCCACCAATGATATAGGGCCGCAAAAAACGGTTGTAGCTGGTTCCGCTGGCCAGTATAGCAATAATCTCTGACCGGGTAGCCATCCGGCTGGTAAAAAAAATAACAGCAATAAAAACAAATAAGGGGAACAGCAGGCTCCATATAAAAGGAACAAAACCTAAATAATATTTTTTGATGATCTCGCTGGTGCTGAAGTTAGCCTTTACAAAATCATCTGCTTTTTCGCTGCTGTCAACAGCCACGGCTATTGCCGTAAAAAGCAGCATACAAAATATAAAGGTGACCAGGAATTTCTTCAGTATATACCAGTCGATTTTCTGCATCGGGCTCAAAAGTAACTGAAAAACTGTTGACAGATTGTGAAAGGAAGGTCTATAGCTTTTGTTTCAGCCTTACCAGCATTTCGTTTTTCCAGCTATTGAAATCGCCCTGTTGTATCTGCTTTCTCGCCTCCCCCACCAGCCAGAGGTAAAAAGCAAGGTTGTGTATGCTGGCAATGGTATATCCCAAAAATTCTTTTGCTTTCATCAAATGGCGCAGGTATGCTTTGCTGTAATAATTACTCACTTCACACTCAAATCCATTATCAATGGGAGAAAAATCATGCTCCCATTTCTTATTATCAATATTGATCACCCCGTTAGTGGTAAAAAGCATCGCATTTCGTCCGTTTCGGGTGGGCATCACACAGTCAAACATATCAATGCCCATACCGATACATTCCAGAATATTCCAGGGAGTGCCCACTCCCATCAGGTATCTTGGTTTATGGGTGGGTAAATGGTCGCAGCACCAGTCGCATATTTCATACATCACCGGTTCAGGTTCTCCTACGCTAAGTCCGCCAATAGCATTACCGGCAGCTTCTTTGGCAGCTATAAATTCACAGGATTGTTTGCGCAGGTCTTTAAAAGTTCCTCCCTGTACTATCGGAAAAAGATTTTGTGTGTATCCATACCTGGGTTGCGTGGAGTTGAACTGTGTAAAACACCTGTCGAGCCAGCGATGGGTCAGCTCCATCGATTTTTTAGCATAGCTGAATTCACTTCCGCCGGGAGGGCACTCGTCAAAAGCCATGATGATATCACCGCCAATACTCCGCTGGATATCCATTACATTTTCGGGAGTGAACAAATGCTTACTTCCATCAATATGCGACTGAAAGGTTACTCCCTCCTCTTTTATTTTCCTGGTGCCTGCCAGCGAAAAAACCTGGTAGCCTCCGCTATCTGTCAATATTGGTTTGTTCCATCCATTGAATTTATGCAACCCTCCGGCAGCTTCCAGCACTTGCAGCCCGGGCCGCAGGTATAAATGATATGTATTACCCAAAATGATCTGTGCTTTTACATCATTCACCAGTTGCTGCTGCGTCACAGCTTTTACACTTCCCGCTGTTCCTACCGGCATAAAGATGGGCGTCAGAATATCACCATGGTCTGTGGTGATGGTTCCTGCCCTTGCTTTGGAATGTGTATCGGTATGCTGTAATTGAAATTGTAATGCCGGCATAATGGCCGCAAGATAAAACGAAACTGTTTTCCACAACCTGTGAAATATATACGCTGCTGCAACAACAGCTTGTTGTTACCTTCGCCGCTATGCCACCAATTAACTGGGGAGAGATTCTCTTTTATCTTTTTATTTTCATAACCACCGTACAGCTTTTTTATTATGGTGGTTTTTTCAGTCGTCTTGCTTTTTATAAGCCCAAATCAAAAACAAAGACACAGCATCACCCGGTATCGGTGATTATTTGTGCCAGAGATGAAGATGAGAACCTTGCACGCAACCTGCCCGGTGTACTGGTACAGTCCTATCCCAGTACCTATGAAGTGGTGGCCGTCAACGATAACTCCCTGGATGACTCAAAATACATTTTACAGGAACTAAAAAAAACATTCAAGTCGTTGAATGTGGTGGAGCTGACGCAGGAGGCGGTGCATATTTCGGGAAAGAAATATCCCTTGTCAATCGGAATAAGAGAAGCTAAACATGAA
>CAZTKV010000207.1:0-4545 GCA_964614285.1 uncultured Chitinophaga sp.
TTTTTTAGCCTCATCATCAATGATTCCTTTTACAAAGTATGTATCATAATCATTTTTATTAGTAATAGGATTATAGCTGTTACAGGAAACACAAAGGACCATTACAGTAGCTGCTACCAGGAAAGTTATTCTCATAAAAATTATGATTAGAACTAAGCCGGGTAGATAAAACCCGGCTTAGATAAGAAATCAAAATTATTAATGCGGGGTGGCCAGGTATGGGAAGGCTGGTAAAAATGCTTTATCATTTGCATTTACATTATCATCCCGTAACCCGGGATTTGATGCACCCGTAGCACCTCCAAAAATTAATATTAGCTCAGTAGTGATCACATCATCAGCCAGGGCTCTGCCTGTCAGTACATTTGTTCCATCATAAAATGTAGTGGTTCCATTCATTTTCACATTTAGTACATCAGTAGCTAATACTGTAGCAAATGTGGCTTTATCTAAACCCAAAATATTGGTAGTGTATCCAAAACCAGTCAAAACACTCTGGAATTGAGCATTGAATGCTGTATTCATGGCAGAAGGAACGGTAGTATTGAATTCATTTTTGCGGGCAGCATTAACAAAAACTGTATTTACAGCCGGTCTTGCCATTTGATCATTCTGGGTAAAAGTACCAGATATGTCAAAGTTGTCCATATCATTATCCTTATCACAACTGGTGAGAAATAACCCCGTAGCCATTACAGATAGAAAGGTTAATTTATTAATACGTAGCATAAAGTAATATTTTAATAGTTAAAGCATTATTTAGATTTTGTTTCTCCCCACACATTTATGGTAGTGGCTGATCCTAATAAAGATTTTGGCACTTCCACTACTATCGACATAACGTTGGTTCCTGCAAATGAATCAACACCTGGGTTGCGAAAAGATGTCTGCGTTCCGGCAATTATTTCCTTAAAACGAACCAGGTCAAAGAAGAAGGGATCATCTCTTGGGCCTGCAAATATTTTAGTACCGTTTGGGTTAGTTCCGCCAGAAGGAGCGGAAGATGAACTGTAAGAAGTTACTGAGACTTCTGTCACAGGGCCATTTGTCATAACAGTACTGGTAGTACCAGGCGCAGTTGGAGCCACTGGTCCGTATACTCTCATTTTTCCATTCTGAACCAAACATTGAATAACAAGGTCTTCAATATTATCGCCTGTGTTATCAATGTTAAATTCATACATCACTCCGGCTGGGAAGGTTGCGGTGGCAGAAGCGCCTGGCGAAAGTAATCCCTGTGTATTCAGAACCAATACCATTTTGCTGTTATCAGCAGGACTCTGGAAAGCGTAAATATCTGTGATGTCATTACCCGGACTGGTACTACCGGGCCCGGTTACTGCAGGTGCATCAATATGGTCAGCAGCAAAAATTATTCCGCCAACCAGCAGGGTGCTCAGTAATCCACCTACTAAAATTTTCCTTTTCATAAAAAAGATTTGATTAAAGTGATTGTAATAAAACAAGAACAATTGAGATACGATGACCGGAAAACATTGGATTGCCGCTTAAAAAAAATATTATCCCTTACTCCAAAAAAAATAATGACAACTAAACCAATATGTAAATTGTGCCGTAAATCATACATATCAAAACAACTGATCTATGTCATTCATACGGATATCATTTATTCTTCTTCTCTTAACTTTCTCTGTAAAAAGCTTTACACAGAAAGGAACAATTAATGGTCATATAAACGATGCCGATTCAAGATTACCGCTCATCGGAGCAAGCATTAATATAACCGGAGGCATTGGAGATAATTCTGATATGTTCGGCAAATTCAGTATCCCGGCCATTAACCCCGGGCAGTATGAACTCATTGTGTCACATATTGGGTACAAAACTGAAATAATACCTGTAGAAGTAAAACCTGACTTGCTTTCTACTATTACAATAAATCTTAGAAGAAGCGATCTTGATTTATCTGAAGTAAGGATAAACAGCAAAAAGACTTCAGGTCTTGGTACTATAAGTGCTGTAGACATTAAAGTCCGCCCAGTCAATACATCGCAGGATGTGCTAAGAATTGTTCCCGGCTTGTTTATTGCACAACATGCAGGAGGCGGGAAAGCAGAACAGATATTCCTTCGGGGATTTGATATTGATCACGGCACCGATATCGCTATCACAGTAGATGGTATACCGGTAAATATGGTTAGCCATGCTCATGGACAGGGTTATGCGGATCTTCATTTCCTTATTCCCGAGACAGTAGAAAAGGCTGATTTTGATAAGGGACCTTATTTCTCACAAAAAGGCAATCTGGCCACATCTGCATACGTTGATTTTAGTACCAGGGATTTTATTGAATCCAATTCAATAAAAACAGAAATTGGTCAATTCAACACACAAAGGGTAAGCGGAATGCTAAAACTCTTCAATAAGGCCAACGAAAGAAGCCGTCAGCAGTTTTATATTGCCTCTGAATACTCAGCAACAGATGGATATTTCGAAAGTCCGCAGGATTTTCATCGTTTCAACCTGATGGGAAAATATAATGCATGGTTTGGCAATCAATCACAACTTACCATTACGGCATCAACATTTGATAGTAAATGGTATGCTTCGGGACAAATACCTGACAGGGCCGTAGAAGCAGGCATCATCAACCGTTTTGGAGCAATTGATAACACGGAAGGAGGAAATACAAGGCGCACTAATACAAGTATCCGGTTCAATAAGCAATGGAAAAACAACTGGAAAACAACAGACCAGTTTTACTTTAGCAGGTACAAATTTAATTTGTACTCCAATTTCACCTTCTTCCTGGAAGATGATCTAAATGGAGACATGATCAACCAACGGGAAACGAGGAATATATTTGGATATACAACAACTGCTTTAAAATCGTATTTAATTGGCAATAAAAGAGCTGTTACTGAATTGGGAGCCGGCTTCAGGCATGACGATGTAATGGATATTGAGCTTTCAAAAGCCAACAGAAGAACTTTCTTCAACAATATCCAAAAAGGCGATGTAAAAGAAACCAATGCCTTTGCCTATATCAACCAGGATATTTCGCTTACTGAAAAGTTCAATATTAATGCAGGGTTAAGATACGATCATTTTATTTTCAGATACAGAGATGAACTGGCAGGAGCTCCTGATTTCAGTAAACAAAGAAAAGGAACAGTAAGCCCTAAGCTGAATATCAGCTACTCCTTCTCACAAAAAATTAAGATTTACCTGAATAATGGCATTGGTTTTCATTCTAATGATACAAGGGTGATACTGGATAACCAGGCTAAGGTTATATTGCCGAAAGTATATGGAACAGATCTTGGAGCAATAATAAAACCCGGCAAAAAACTGATTTTAAAGATTGCCTTATGGCATCTTTATTCCCAGCAGGAATTTGTGTATGTAGGAGATGCCGGTATTGTGGAGCCGAGTGGTAAGACAAGAAGAATGGGAACAGATATATCAGCCCGTTACCAGTTCAATAAATGGCTGTTTGGCGATATTGATATAAATCTTACCCGTGCCCGGGCCATTGAGAAATCCAAAGGCGAAGATTATGTGCCGCTAGCCCCTTCATTTACAAGTATTGGGGGGCTTACCGCTAAAACAAAAAATGGCTTTAGCGGTTCACTCCGATACAGATTTATCAACAACAGACCTGCCAATGAAACTAATACGGTGAGTGCAGAAGGTTATCTACTTGTTGATTTGACATCAGCGTATCGTTTTAAGAAATTCGATTTCACATTGTCAGTAGAAAATCTGCTTAACAGGGACTGGAGAGAGGCACAGTTTGATACTGAATCAAAGTTATCATTTGAAGCAAGTCCTGTTTCAGAAATACATTACACACCGGGTATACCCCGCTTCCTGAAAGCAGGTGTTACTTTTCATTTTTAATCACTCAAATGTTTTCTTCAATCCTTCTGAAAATGAAATCGGAGAGAAATTCAACTCTCTCCTGGCTTTATCAATAATGAATCCTGTTCGCAGAGGTCTTTTTGCCGGTTGGCTGAAGGTGTCTGCTGTTACTCTTTTTATCAGTTCTTTGTTTAAATGAAGGTAATCAGCCGCTTTACAAGCCATTTCATAAGGAGTCAATACATCTGCACCACTAATATGAAAAATTCCACTGGCTTTATTTTTAACTATTGAAACAATAGCTGCCGCCAGATCTTCTACATAAGTAGGAGTACGGACCTGGTCATCCACCACTTTGTATTCTTCTCCCCTCTCCAGTTTTTCTTTAACTATTGTAAGAATATTGCTCCTGCCGGCCATTGGTTTTCCATAAACAAGTACAGTTCGTACTATCGACCAGCTATACTGATACTGCTTTACAATTTTTTCTGCATCAAGTTTTGTTTGCCCATAGAAATTAACAGGCCTTGCAATATTCTCCTCCGTATACATTCCTTGCTCTCCATCGAAAACAAAATCGGTAGACATATATATAAAAGAACTCTTATACTCATACGCCTCAGAGAGTAAAGCAGCCGTTGCTTCCGTGTTTATTTTGTAAGCCTTTGATCTATCCAACTCGCATTCGTCGGGCTTGCTTATTGCTCCTGCATGTACTAT
>CAZTKV010000208.1:0-4520 GCA_964614285.1 uncultured Chitinophaga sp.
GTCTACCGCCTGCTGAAAGACCATTTGCCAGGACCTTATACTTTTATCTTACCGGCAAGTAAAATGGTGCCGAAGATTTTACAAAGCAAAAAGGATACTATAGGTCTTCGTATTCCTGATAATAATATTGCAATGGCCATCATCAGAGAACTGGGCAGGCCTATTCTCAGCGCCTCCCTTCCCGGAGAAATGGTGGAAGATTATACTGACCCTGAAGTGATGTATGAGAATTTCAGGAATGAAGTAGACTATGTGATTGATGGTGGTATCGGCGGAATGACCCCCTCTACTGTTGTTGATTGCACAGGAGATGAACCAGTGCTCATAAGAGAAGGACTGGGAGAGTGGGCAGAACAATAAAGGCAAGAAAAAGACTGTTGTTGCAATTATAAACAGCAGTCTTAGCAAATCTTTTTTATTGTTTTACAAAAGAACTTTTATATTCCCATTGACCGGATTGAATTTTTAAATGATACATACCGCAGCTGATCACCGGCAGTTGAACCTGCTGTGATTGATAAGACATTGTTTTCTGCATAATTAGTTTTCCTGCCATATCATGAATGGTTATAGTGATTTTATCCAACGGGATATTACCAACCTGTATATTCAGCCGACTTTGTACTATCGTGGGATATACTTTATCGATAAACAACAGTATGCCATCTGGAGTAATGCGTATAGTATTTGAAAAAGTGAACCGGTTATTAATATCTGTCTGCCGTATACGATAAAATACTGACCCATATGAAGATGAAACTGCTGCATCAAAATAATCATAGGAAGTGGTATTGGTGGAATTACCGCCAATATGCTGTGTGGGTACTGTTGCCACATCGGTAAACTGCTGCTGACCGGCTTGATAATAACGCTGTATGGTGAAATGATCGTTATTAGTTTCTGTTTCTGTTTTCCAGTTAAGCTTTGCGACATTATTCTGCCATTGGCCACTGAGCACAAATCCTGTAACTGGCAGCGGATTACCTGGTGAAGACAATGTCCAGCGGGAAAAATCAGTGATTCCGGTTTTTTCTACATAATTGTTGATGCCGTCTCTTGTGGTAAATCCCTCATTGTTCCAGCTTGTGGTATTAACGCTTTTCCATAACATTAAAATATTCTCAGCTAATCCGTTCAGCTCGGCATCAAAGTACTGAAATCGTAAAGTAGCATTCAGTCCGGTATTATTTGCCGGGGAAATATCATAGTAGCGATGGATACTGTTGCCGGTGCCACTACCATTTGCCTGTGACTGGTGTCCTCGGCGTATAGTTGTTGAACCAAGGTTAATACCGCTTGTAATAATGGCGCCAAGATTACCGGGATTATCTGATGAAGGGACATTTAATGTATTAGTGATTTCTACAAAACCGCCAACAGATCCCATGATGCGACTGGTTTCCGATTCACCATTAAGCAAAGCTGCTGGCTGAAGAAAGATATTATTATTGTTTAAATCAATAAGACCTGAGGTAAATGTAATGCCCGAGCCAATTGCAATATTTTGCTGCAGAGAAAGTTTAGCAACTCCGGTTTTGGCAATTTGAAGAATATCAAACAAGGGGGCATTAACTCCTGATATAGTATTATTGGCAGTGCCTGAAAAACGAAAAATTCCTTCACCAACTAACTGGTTAATAGTACCATCATTTACAAGATTTATATCCTGTAAAGTGACGACTGCACTGCCTGTTGTTTTAAGAACCGCTCCCGATTCTATTTTCAATACATCCTGAGATATGACCGGGTTGAGGGCAATACACAGAACAAGAATGGCTAAAACATATCTCATAAATTAATTTTTTGCATCATAAAAATGGCTTATCAGTAAAGAATCATAAGTTTCCGGATTATTATTCTTACCCCTCAAAAATCAAAGTAGGTTTACTCTTATTAATTTTTTAATTGCCAATAAAAACCTACCCGATAAGTACCCCCATGATCAGATATATTTCCTGTATGCCAGTTGCTGCTTCTGCCATCTGCTCCAAATTTATTCTGGCTATTAAGATTTAATGTAACCCCATAAGGGTAAAATGGGTCATCATCAATCAACCAACTGGTAAATATCTGTACAGCTTCAGCTACTGCTACTACCAATGCACCTATTGCGGGATTAACGGTTGACACCAAAGTGCCCACGAGTTTCATTACATCCGTTAAAGCTTCTGCAGCTTCTGCCTCATCTGTATCTACTTCTATTAATTGAAGTATACAATAAAATACTTTGGGATAGCCGGAAGTAGAATTAAGATTATAAGTACCAAAAGGGTATGCCCCGTGGTTGGTAATATCTCCATCATCATAATGGCCGCTGGCAAATGAGTTTGCGGAGTTTGTGTTCCCGCTGGCGCCTATCAGCAATCCGCCGATAACCATATCATCATCACCACCTTCGGGATTTGTTTCATCGGCACAATGCACTTTTCTTAATACTAGGTCAAGCTTATTAAAGACGGGTAAATTATCACTTATATAATTCGCCGAAGGTCCTTTTGCTCCACCCAGCTGAATAGTTGACTGCGCTGGATATACAAAGGCACCATCATTCAAATTTTTTAAAACAGGTCTGAATTCTATTTTACTGATTCTTTTATGTCTGGTGCTATGACTTTCTTTTTAAAATCCAGGGTAGCAAACTTCCCCAGTAATTTTGTTTTTTTATGAGGGTCTCCCCACATAACCAGCGTTCTTGCTTTAGCTTTACTCATTGTAGATGGTGAAAACTTATCAATGGCATCCAAAGCAATTTTTTCAATAGAACCGGCCTTATCATCAATAGGATAAGTAGCCGGATCTATTCGGTGCAGCATTGCTTTCAATACATAGGCGGCAATAGCCTGTGCCTCCTCTTTAGCTTTACTTTTTTCTGCTGCTGAGATTTTTGAAAGGAGGTTTTCAGCAACAATTGTATTATCCCATTCCTTTAGTTCTTCAGGAGTTATTTTTTTCTTTTGTATTTTCTGTGATAATGCTTCATGGTTAGAAAACACAAGAAAAAAAGCTACAGCCAGCAGGATGAAATTCTTTTTCATGATAAATAGTTTTATAATTAATCGAATTTGATGATTAAGGAGTATAGATAATAAATTGAAAAGCCGAAGGCGTCCGGTCTACATTAAAGAACTCAGATGTATAAACTTCCATTGTATTTCCAGATGCGTAGACACCTCGTGCTGTAAACCACGTTGGGCTGGTACCTGATCCTCCTAATGGGTTAACGAAGATGAGGGAAGAGGCAGTTATTCCCGGACATGTAATTGTATAAATCCCATCTCCATCATGGGTTACCGTAAAATTCTGTGTGCCTCCGGCCTTCGTTCCGTTTTCATTTACCCGGCCATAACATACTGGTAAAAGATTATAAGCAGGGCCGGTAGCAGTACCGGTTACTCTGCCATCTTCAATCGTCATATCTGTGCCACTCACTTTAAGCTTGCCATTTACATGCAATCTTTCAGTGGGTGATGAAGTGCCGACACCTGTAGTGTTTGTTGTATTATTAATGAATACTTCTCCACCCAGCTGCACCTGTGTATTGGCATTTACTGCGGTAAGGGAAACATTACCGGTGCTGGTGGTTTGCAATACTCCTGTTGATACACCATTTACATTCATCTGCATAAAAACTCCGGCACTTCCTGTTTTTTGAAAACTTACCATGTCTGTTCCGTCCATCCTTAATATTACGTTGCCTGCTGTATTTCCGCTATTGGTGCCAAAGCGAACATTATCGCCTGACAATTGCATAAATCCTTTATTTTCTCCGCTGGTTCGTAATTGAAGTATGGCTGAAGTATTATCGATTATCATGGAGCTGTTGCTACGGATATTTCCGCTTACATCTAACCGCTCTGCCGGACCTGCAGTATTGATACCTATGTTATCCCCGATATTCCACATAGTGCCGGCACCCCTGAACCAATAATCGCTATTAATCACTGTTTTCCACGCACCGTTTTGCCGTTGGTTAAGTTCATCAGTAGTTGTATTGTATATAAGCAATCCATCTGCCGGGGAAACGATGGCATTACGTTGTGCGGTTGTCATTCTTGGCATCAGTAAACCTTTTGTAGTACTTGTAATATCCAGTAATGCACTGCTGTTGGGTGTGGTAGTGCCTATGCCTACGCTTTGAGCAATTACCGAATAATAATTAGCAATAGCCAGTAAAATAATTAGTACTTTTTTCATTTTGAATTGTTTTTATTTTCAATTCAAAGATGAAAAACCAGCGAAGGAAAGGCAATAGCGAAATAGGGTGAAAATTTAGAGCAGAGTCAGACTATCTTATTCCTGATGGCTAAAGAAACAGCTTCGGTACCCGAGTGTACATGTAATTTGCTATAGATGTTACGGACATGGGATTTTACGGTATCAACCGAAACAAACAAGTCAGCAGCAATGAGTTTGTAGCTTTTGCCTGCTACCAGTAACTGCAGTACTTTTTTTTCCTGATTGGTAAGGCTGTAATCTTTAGCAGGGGTAACAGGCTGCAGGTTGGTTTTAAATAACTGCAA
>CAZTKV010000209.1:0-1226 GCA_964614285.1 uncultured Chitinophaga sp.
ATAACGGTATCACCTGCCGGAAAGTTAAACACAACCGCATCGTTCCTTTTTACAGGAGATTCAAACCATCGCATGTAGGGAAGCTTAATTGCCTCGGAGTATGATTTGCGGCTTGAACCAAATGGAAGGTAATTATGTACAAAAGGCACCGATAAAGGAGTATTGGGAATACGGGGACCATAGCTCAGTTTGCTCACAAAGAGAAAGTCATTGATCAATAATGATTTTTCCATTGATCCTGACGGGATGGTATAAGCTTCAAAAATAAATGTACGGATCAGGGTGGCAGCTACTATCGCAAAAATGGCGGCATCCACCCACTCTCTCCAGCCTTTTTTCTTGTGATTCTTTACAGCTTCAGCGCCTATATATTTTGGATCTTCCTTGTAGGCCAGGTAGGGGAAATACACAGGAGCTGCTACTGCCGCTGCTGTATGTGCACCCAATGAAAACCGGCCAAAGACTTTGGCAAACTCAATAAAAATACCAGGGCTTATGAACCAGCCCACTACTGGTATGAATTGCCAGAAAACCCAGTGCTTAGGTCGCTTGGCAAGTCCCTGCATTATCCACGTATTATAAAAAGGAATATATGCCTTCCAGGAGGGTACTCCGGCTTTGGCAAACAACTTTGCAAAACCAAGCGAGGGCAGGAAAACGATCAACGTTCCGATCAGGTAAACAATAAAAATGTGCTGTAAGGGCATGTACCGTATTTTATAGCTGACAAAAATATCATAAATATTTGCGTATCAAAATTCTATTATTCAAAGTTTTGCTAATTCCGGCGCCATTTTCAGGCGAATAAATGATAATTTAGAGCTAAGGATATGCACCAGTTTTCCATAAAAGACATAGAGAATCTCTGCGGTATTAAAGCACATACGCTAAGGGTATGGGAACAACGGTATCAATTGTGCGTTGCCAAAAGAAAGGTCAGTCAGCACCGTATTTACGACAATAATGATCTGAAAGAACTGCTGCAGGTCTCATTTCTGTACCACAGCGGGTATAAGATATCCAATATCGCAGGCCTGAGCCCCGCTGATATTGAAAAATTAGTTGAAGAAACATATAAAAACCATCCCACAAACCATGAAGGCTCCATTCATCAACTTACGGAAGCAAGCCTTGATTTTGACAAAGAAAGATTTGAAAAAATAGTCAATTGCCTTGTATTAAGAACCGGCATTGAGAACTCCATCCGGGATGTATTTTATCCCTTC
>CAZTKV010000209.1:1326-4518 GCA_964614285.1 uncultured Chitinophaga sp.
GATGGAACATGTATAAGTATAACGCTGAGCCGGTGGTAAAGGTCAAGCCTGAAGTTTTTTGCCTCCACTTCTTTCAGCAAATCTTTATTGGTAGCTGCGATCACCCTTACATCTACATTGATATCCTTATCTGCACCTACCCTGGTAATCTTTCCTTCCTGCAGTGCCCGTAGTACCTTGGCCTGAGCATTGGCACTCATATCACCGATCTCATCAAGAAAAAGAGTTCCTCCATTGGCTGATTCAAATTTTCCTATTCTTTGCTTTATAGCTGAGGTAAACGAACCTTTTTCATGCCCGAATAATTCGCTTTCAATGAGCTCAGTAGGGATAGCGGCACAGTTTACTTCAACGATTGGTCCTGCCGACCTGTTACTTTTTTCATGTATCCAACGGGCTACCAGTTCTTTTCCCACCCCATTTTCACCTGTAATAAGTATACGGGCATCAGTTGGGGCCACTTTCTCTATTGTTTCTTTGATTTTTTTAATAGGTGCCGATTCCCCTATCATTTCCTGAACACGGCTGACTTTCCGCTTAAGCACTTTGGTCTCGGAAACCAGGCTGCTTTTGTCCATTGCGTTGCGGATGGTGATCAACAGACGGTTCAGATCAGGTGGCTTGGAAATATAATCATAGGCTCCTTTTTTAACAGCCTCCACAGCTGTCTCAATGTTTCCATGGCCCGATATCATTATTACCGGAACATCTGCATTCACTTCACCTGCTTTTTGCAAAAATTCAATACCATCCAGTTTAGGCATCTTGATATCACACAACACAAGGTCATAGGTCTTTTCCTTGAATTTCTTTAATCCCTCTTCTCCATCTGCCGCTTCCTCGATTTTATAACCCTCAAAAGAAAGTATCTCCGTCAATGTTTTGCGAATCGCCTTCTCATCATCTATGATCAATATATCAGCCATGAATAATTATTTAAAGCGTAAAAATAAATGATTTGACTTGAAGCCGGGCAATGAACAGATTAAAGAAAAAATTAAGAAAGAAAAAACCGAGTGACAGCAGAAAAAAATAGAGGCCGGGTAGAAACCCAGCCTCGTTTTAAAATCCAATATCCTATGAAAAACCAAGGCAAAGATGCGGTTAATTAATTGAAACGTTGCACCTTACCCGATTTTTTTTTACAAACATGTTTTATTGCCAAAAAAATAAAAAAGCCCCGTATATACGGGGCTTAAAAATGTGAATAACTCAATTATTTTAGCTGGTACATCACTTCTTTAACCAGTTTAACTGTTCTAGGTACATCAGGCAGAGCAGCTGCAACCAGGTTAGGCGCATAATGCAGCGGAGCATCGGCAGCCGTAATACGCCGGATTGGCGCATCCAGGTAATCAAATCCCTCTTTTTGTATACGGTAGGTGATTTCAGAGGAAACTGAGCCAAATGGCCACTGCTCCTCAACAATTACCAGGCGATTTGTTTTCTTTACACTTTCAAGGATGGTCATCCAGTCGAGCGGCCGTATGGTGCGAAGATCGATAACCTCAGCGCTGATACCTTCCTTTTCTAATTCAACAGCCGCGGCTAATGCCACTTTCATCATTTTATTGAAAGAAACAATAGTTACATCACGACCAGTTCGTTTAACATCAGCCTTACCCAACTCAATATAATACTCTTCGTCAGGTACATCGCTTTTGTCCCCGTACATGAGTTCACTTTCCATAAACATCACCGGATCTTCTTCAAACCTGATCGCCTGTTTCAATAAACCTTTGGCATCATAACCGTTACTTGGAGAAACTACTTTAATACCCGGAATGTTTGCATACAAAGATTCAAACGCTGTTGAATGTTGCGCTCCTAGCTGACCAGCAGAGCCATTTCCGCCCCTGAATACAATCGGGCAAGAAATTTGTCCACCACTCATTGCCAGCATCTTACTGGCAGTATTGAGAATTTGATCTAAAGCCAAAACAGCGAAGTTCCAGGTCATGAATTCAACAATTGGTCGTAATCCATTTTGAGCAGAACCAACACCTATAGCCGCAAAACCCAATTCTGAAATAGGTGTATCAATGACTCTTTTGGGGCCAAATTCTGCCAACATTCCCTGGCTAACCTTATAAGCACCATTATACTCTGCCACTTCTTCCCCCATCAGGTAAACCCGTTCGTCCCGTCTCATTTCCTCACTCATTGCTTCCCTCAGGGCATCACGAAATGCGATAGATCTTGCCATCTTTTAATACTTTTTAAGTGGGCAAATTTAAGCGACAGGCTGCATAAAACCTAAAATCAAAACCCGCCATCCGGCAGGTTTTCCCTCATTGTCATAATAAGGCTGGCCCATATAATAGATAAAAGTTACCTCTACTCCCTGATAAGAAATTTCTCACCTAAAACTGTTGTCCTGTAGAATTTCCCTTTTTCAATGTACAATGCTTCCGAATGCCCTTTGTAATGCTGTACATCTGTATTGAAAACCTTCTTATCGAATAAAGTGCTTATGGTATCGGCAATTATGGTATGGCCGGTGGCTATATACCGGGCCCTGTATTGAAGTAGCGTACTGTCAATTGTTTGCTGAGTGGCTTTTATTGATCCTGTGTAATAACCCCTGTACCAAAAAGGCCCGAGGTCACTATACAGGAGATCGACAATAGCGTTAGGATAGATGTAGCTTGTATCAGCATAGAAGGGCCTCACCAATTCATTAACTTTTGCCACTGGCAATTCCATAGTATTCATAATAGCCGAAACACCTCCATGAACGTATAATACATCCCCCACCTTTTGTATTACATTTTTTGTTCTTAACCATCTTCCCAGTTCTGACTGTTCACCGTACAATGTCATATAGTTCTCATTCAAAAGGCTTGCATGATGAAAATACTTTGGGTGAACATACCGGAGGTCCCCATTGAGGTTCATTATTTCATGATTGCCTAGTACAAAATGAACATATCCCCCAGCCGCTTTAGCCTTATCTTCTAAAGAATAGATAAGCCATAAGACCTCGGTAACCATGTCTCCCCTGTCAAAAAAATCACCCGTAAGAACAAGATGACCATCTCCAAATATCCAGTTGAAATTTTCATCGATAACACGATTACCCTGCAACAGTTTTCGAAAAGCACTGAATGAGCCTTCTATATCAGAAATAGCTAACTGCCTGCCTGCTTTCCTGAAATCAGATTTTTCATTTTGCAATTTATCTTTTAAACG
>CAZTKV010000210.1:0-1559 GCA_964614285.1 uncultured Chitinophaga sp.
GTGGCTGACGATGGTGGCGGACAAGTGTCATTTGACGGAGGAAATAACTGGAGTACTTATCTGAACCAGCCAACGGCACAGGTGTATCGCCTGAGTACAGACAATGCATTCCCTTATCGCATATTAGGAGGGCAGCAGGATAACAGTGCTTTTCGTATCCGCAGCCGCACTTACGGAGCTGCCATTACTGCAACAGATATGGAAACAGCTGCCGGAAGTGAAAGCGGTTATGTGGTGGCCGATCCCGAAAACCCGGATATTACTTATGGCGGAAATTATATGGGCATGTTACAACGATTGGATCATCGTACCGGTGAGAGTCGTTTGATCAATGTGTGGCCTATTGATAATATGGGAGCCGGTGCCGAAGCAGCGAGGTATCGTTTCCAGTGGAATTACCCGATCTTTTTCTCACCGCATAATTCAAAAAGATTGTATGCGGCCGGTAATCATTTATTCGTAACAGAGAATGAAGGCAAAAGCTGGGAGCAAATTTCTCCGGACCTGACGACAAATGATAAATCGAAACAGGCTTCCAGCGGAGGACCCGTTACGCAGGATAACACATCGGTTGAGTATTACTGTACCATATTTACTGCAGCAGAATCTCCATACGAAAAGGATCTGTTGTGGGCAGGCAGTGATGATGGACTGATTCATGTCAGTAAGGATGGTGGAAAGAACTGGGAGAATGTAACGCCCAGGGATTGCCCCAAAGCGATGATGTGGAATTGCGTGGAAGCTGACCCTTTCAAAAAGGGGGCTGCTTATTTTGTCGGAACCCGGTACAAGTCGGATGACTTTAGGCCATATATCTATAAGACTGAGGATTATGGCAAAACATGGAAGCTGATCACCAATGGTATTTCAAGCACACATTTTACGAGAGCAGTGCGGGCTGATAAAAAAAGACAAGGGTTGTTGTATGCAGGGACAGAGTATGGAATGTATATCTCTTATGATGGTGGCGCAAACTGGAAATCTTTTCAGTTAAATCTGCCAGTAACACCGATAACCGATCTGGCAATAAAAAATAATGACCTTATCGTTGCCACCCAGGGCAGAAGTATTTATGTACTGGATGATTTATCTATTGTACAGCAATCAGCTGCGGCGGTGACAGAGAAAGACCTTCATGTTTTCAATGTGAATCCTGCTTACCGCATGCCTTCTGGTGGAAGAGGTGGTGGTTTTGGCGGAACAATGCGTAATGTGGGATTGAATCCATCAAACGGGGTTGTTATAAATTATTTCAAAAAAAATGTAACAGACTCAACCAGGCTGGCTATCGAAATCCTGGATAAGAACAGGAAACTGATAAAATCATTTTCTACCAGTTCAAAAGAAAATAAGATTGAGATCAATAATGGAATGAACCAGTTTGTATGGGATATGAATTATCCTGTGGCCGAAAGGGTTGAGGGGTTAATACTGTGGAATGGATTTGTAAGAGGACCGAAGGCAGCACCGGGAGAGTATATTGCAAAATTCAGGTCTGGTGCTGATACTGCTGAAGTTGGATTTACCATTTTAGGCGATCCTAATTATAAAACTACCAC
>CAZTKV010000210.1:1659-4444 GCA_964614285.1 uncultured Chitinophaga sp.
GGTAATAGATGAAGACCTGGCTAAACTGAATAAGCTGATTCACCAGGTCATGCTTCCTGTGATTGGTCTAAAGAAAGAAGAAAAGGAGAAAGAGTAATAGAAAATGGAAAGGGCTTCGTCGGAAGCCCTTTTAGTTATATTATGCAGCAGGTTTAAACTTTTTAGTTCGTTCTTTCATTAATGCGATGGCTTCTTCTTTGCTGCCAAACATATTATTGATATTAACGAGATTGTCAGCCAGCTTATCATATCGTTTGGTCATCAGCCAAAGAAATATATGCAGGTAATGAATACCATCAAAAACCAATACTTTCTTTTGTGCCAGTTCATCCTTAGTTTTTAAAAATTCGCCGGGGATATCGGTGTAATGCATGGCGGGGCGTACATGATGGATGGCATGATAACCATCGTTCCAGCACATCTGGTTATACTTGGTATTGATACAATTGATTGTATTATCTTCCAGGTCATCCAGGTTTACAAAGGCATGCTGTGCCCAGTTACCCAGCATCATAACTATCCTGGCAAAAACAAAGGGGATAATGAAAATAAACAGGGTGGCATGAAAATTCACAAAACTCATTCCCACACAGAACAGGTAAAATGAAATCTCACCGGCTGTGAGCCGCATATAAAATTTCTTTCTCTTACGGCTGAAAAAATACATGAAAGTGTCTCTGAAGCCAAGAAGAAGAAAACGGCCTACATAAGCTAAAAATCCCCGAAGGCTGTCTCTCTGATAGGGTAAAGTGCTGCTGGCATCATCCAGCATATTATTTTCTACATGGTGCATGCCCATGTGATGAGCAAAATAAGTTTCAGGAGTATGGCCAAAAAATGGGCATACAAACCAGATGACATAATTATAAATCCAGGTATATGGTTTTTTGAAAAGCTTGCGGTGGCTGATACAATGAAGCATTAAACCAAACCGGCCTTTGAAATACATCTGGGAAATATAGAAATAAGGAATATATGCCAGCCACCAATACCAACCCTGTAATACAGGTGTATATAATAAAATAGCCACAGGAATTACCAGGATATGAATGGCGGTCAAAAGATGAATAAATGGAAGATCCCTTTTATCATTGATATATTTTAGCCAGAATCTTTCATATTGCGAAAATTCCTTTGGTTCTGTATAAACCGGATCCGTAATTACTGTCAGTGCCTTCATTCGATATATAATTGTTCAAACAAAAATCAAAAAGAGCATAATTCTTCCTTTTGAAAAAATAACCCGTTGGTTTCCAGGGAAAAAAGTTCAATGCGAGGACATAAAATTACAGCATTCTGTTTAATACCGCTTTTTTGTTTAATAGCTTGACTTTATGATTTTTATCATGTCGTTTTAAGCCTACATTTTCAGATCGGGTTTTACAGACCTTACTCCTGTAGTGGCTCCGCCATTTAAAGTCAGGTCTACAGGTTTATTTGTTTTCCATGCTCCACGGGTAAAGTCAGGAATATCAATGGTTCTTGATTTTTTATTAACTGACCGCTCACTCAATGGCATTATACAACTCCAGGCAGCAGCATCATATACATCCTGGTCAAGCGGCAAACCATTTCTGAGACAGTCTATCAGCCGCCAGTCCATAATAAAATCCATACCTCCGTGTCCCCCCACTTCTTTGGCCACTTCACCAATATGTTTAACGATCGGCAGCGTATATTTTTCTTCGAGTTTTTTTAAATCTTCCTGTTTTATCCAGCTATGACCGAATGCTATGCGTTGCGGACCGGGCCATTTTTGTGCTGCCCCTTTTGTGCCGCTTACCAAATGAATTCTTGAATAGGGCCGCAGGCTTGAAACATCATGCTGCACCATGATACTTTTCCCTTTAAGGGTTCTGATAAGTGTGGTATTCATGTTGCCCCGGTAAGATTTGTCAACATACTCTTTAAAGAAATCATCTTTGGCGGCCAATTCCTTTGCCGTATTATTCATGGTAAAATCATTGGTGCTCATACTTACCAGGTGATCAAATTTATCACCCCGGTTAATATCCATGCATTGAGCAATGGGCCCTAATCCATGAGTAGGATACAAATTTCCGTTATGCCCGATATTTTCTTTCAGTCTCCACATATCTGCGTATGCTTTTTTATTGAACGTCCAGTCTTTAGTCAGATCATGGATGTAGGCTCCTTCAGCATGTACCAATTCGCCAAACATTCCCTGTCTTGCCATGTTCAGGGTAAGTAGTTCAAAGAAATCATAGCAGCAATTCTCCAGCATCATGCAATGTTTTCTTGTTTTTTCGGATGTTTCCACCAGTTCCCATAATTCATCCATTGTTTTTCCGGCAGGAACTTCCACGGCTGCATGTTTTCCATTTTTCATTGCCCGCAAAGCGATGGGTGTATGCAGGTGCCAGGGAGTGGGAGTGTACACCAGGTCAATATCATTACTATCGCATAAAGCTTTCCAACCTTTTTCGCCACTGTATTCTTTTGCTTTGGGCCTTCCCATTTTTTCCAGTGCTTTTTGAGAAGCAGCTACACGATCAGGATATTTATCGCACAAAGCCACTATTTCCACACCATTTATATAGCTAAGTCTTTCTACTGCATCAGATCCCCGCATACCTAATCCTACTAAGCCAATGCGAACTGTTTCAATCTTTGGTGCAGCATATCCGCACATATTGAATGGCTGCCTGCGGTTTTCAAGCAAGGCTGAGCGGTCCATTTGTTCATCAGTAGCACCTATTGCTTCTGCAAATGAGGGAAGGCCGGTAGCCAGGACGCCACTGCCAATGGCCATGCGGCGGAGAAA
>CAZTKV010000211.1:0-4404 GCA_964614285.1 uncultured Chitinophaga sp.
GGCACCTGATTGGAAAATGGGCATGGTTGACCATCGCATGGGCGGCTTCTGTTGCTTATGCACAAGTATATGTGGGAGTGCATTACCCGCTTGATGTAACTGGTGGTGCAATGGTTGGATTTATATTTGGTGTCACTACAGGCACCCTCTTCAATAAGCGGTTCAGATTTGCTATCTTCGATAACCAATCAATTCCGGCTTCTTAATGGACATATTCATATTATGCTTTCTTATACTATTGAACGGTCTTTTTTCTATGTCAGAGATAGCTCTTGTTTCAGCCCGGAAGGCCCGGCTGGAGCACCTGGCAGAAAAGGGAGATAAGAAAGCAAAACTGGCATTAGAACTATCCAACCACCCCGAGTTGTTTTTATCAGCTGTCCAGATTGGTATTACACTGATCTCTATTATTACGGGTGTGTATTCCGGCGAAAGATTTAGTAAGAACCTGCAGCCGGTATTTGAAAACATCCCTGTGTTACAACCATATGCAGAAACGATCTCCACCACTCTTATCATCATCCTGGTGACTTTTCTGTCTATCATTTTTGGAGAACTGATCCCTAAAAGAATCGGGTTACTCAGGTCAGAGAAAATTTCTAAAGCTGTTGCTGGTCCGATGAAGACCTTTGCAGTCATTACCCACCCTATTGTATGGTTACTAAACAAGACCAGTAATATTTTTTTCAGCATTTTCAATATTAAACGATCAAAAGAAGATGCCGTAACGGAAGAAGAGATCAAAACACTGATTACCGAAGGCACAGAGGCCGGCACCATTGATGAAGCGGAACAAGAGATCATTGAACGGGTATTCCACCTGGGTGACCGTAACATCACTTCGTTGATGACACACCGGAGTGATATCATCTGGTTCAACCTCGATGATAATGAAGACAAGATCAAAGAAAAGATCTTGCAGGAACCACATTCGGCTTACCCCATCTGTGATGATTCTATTGATAATATCAAAGGAGTTGTCTCCATAAAAGACCTTTATATCAGTCCTGACAATACGCTGTTCAAAGAAATTATGCAACCGGCCTTATTCATTCCGGAAAATAATTCACCTTACCAGGTGCTCGAAAAATTTAAAGAATCAAAAATTCATTCTGCCTTTATTGTAGATGAATACGGCAGCATCCTGGGCCTGTTAACACTGAACGACATACTGGAAGCGATCGTGGGTGATATTCCTCAACAGAATGTTTCTGATTATGAGATCGTCGAACGGGAAGATGGCACCTATATCGTGGATGGACAAATTCCATTTTATGATTTTCTCACCCGGTTTGAAAAAACAGAATGGATGAATGAAGGAGAACATGATTTTGACACACTGGCCGGTTTTATACTTCATGAACTGGAAAGGATTCCGAAAACAGGTGATAAACTGAACTGGAAAGGTTTTGCCATTGAGATCATCGATATGGATGGACACCGTATTGATAAATTACTTGTCTCCATCAGTAAGGAACTCCGCGAAGAAATGGAAGAATAAGCTTTCTAAAAATTAAACACTGCCTCTACTTCGGGAAAATTCAGCTTACTGCTTTTTCTGCTGCCATTTACTGTTACATGCATAATGTTCATCTGGTCATCAAACTGATCATACATTATATTGGCAGATACTCCAAGCTTACTTACAACAGATACATTTTCCACTTCAATATAACTGTAAACAGCCTCTTTATCATTTTCAAAACCAAGATAGGAGAACTGAACAGGTTGGCTGTTGGCGCTGACAGATAAATGACTAAAAAGGTATTTTTTGACCAGCGTATCCATCGCTGATTTATTGGAAGGATTGATCAGGTCAACCTTTGTATTGTAGTTCTTAGCCAATACTTTTTCAAAATCATCCGTAAATATCTTACAGCTTATCTCCAGCGTTTTATCTGCCGCATTGTGGTTGATCTCTATCACACTTACATGAAAAGGGTGGTCCTCTGAAGGGCGGGCTGCCGTCAAACTGAGTACCAGAATGGGGATAATCAACCATTTATAGACAGATGATGCCATTGACACAATATATTTCATGATTACAAAAGTCTGGATTATTTTGACCCTTCATAAAACCGGTCATACCATTTTTCACAAAGGACGGTTTTAGTTTTTAATAAGATGCAGGACTTCGGATTTTATTTTGCTTTAGGCTGGGAACATATTATGAGCTGGGATGCGCTGGATCATTTATTATTCATCGCAGCATTGGCGGCTATTTATTTGTTGAAAGACTGGAAACAGGTACTTATACTGGTAACTGCTTTTACAATCGGCCACTCCCTGACGCTGGCTTTAAGTGTGATGGATGTATTCCGTTTCCCGGCCAACTGGGTGGAGTTCCTGATTCCCTGTACCATTGTGATCACTGCGGTAAGTAATCTCTTTCAGAAAAAATTTACGCCAAAATCTATCCGGATCAATTATTTCCTGGCGTTATTCTTTGGCCTGATTCATGGAATGGGCTTTGCCAATACCATTCGTTTTATGCTGGCCAATGATCAGAGTTTTGGCTGGGGTTTGTTTGGATTTAATGTGGGGCTGGAAGTGGGACAAATAGTAGTAGTTGCCACTCTCTTATTATTAACACAGGTTATTGTTACTTTATTTAAGATAAACCGCCGGGAATGGGTGATCTTCTTATCAGCCGCCGTTTTCAGTTTATCATTAAAAATCGCCTTGGAACGTTTACCAATATAAAAATCAAAAAGCCATGAAGAAGATTGTTTTATTGAATTGCTTGTTATTGTCAGCAGCCATTTTGACAAATGCACAGATTCAGAACAATGCCAATTCCAACCATGCCAACAAGTTTGAGCAGTTGGGAACTATTTTACCAACACCCAATGAACAACGTACAGCCAGCGGAGCACCGGGACCAAAATACTGGCAACAGCGGGTGGATTATGACATCAAATGTGAACTGGATGAGACCAGCAATAAATTAACAGGTAGTGAAACGATCACTTATTACAACAATTCTCCCGATGTATTAAGTTATTTCTGGATGCAGCTTGACGAAAACCAGCACAGCACCACCAAAAATGCCGACTACCAAAGCAGTAACCGTCTGCCTAACCAGACGGTTGACAAAATGCTTGACCGGTATGAAGAAAAAAGATCTGATAACGGTTATGGCGTAAATATTACCAAGCTCACCGATGCTACGGGCAAATCATTGAAATATACTATCAATAAGACAATGATGAAAGTGGATCTGCCTGCTCCCCTGAAGCCGGGACAGAAGTTTGTTTTTAAAGTTGACTGGAATTACAAACTGGCCAACCGGGGTGATTTTATGCGTTTCGGCGGAGCAAGAGGCGGGTATGAACATTTTCCTGAGGATGGTAATAATAATTATACTATAACACAATGGTATCCCCGTCTCTGCAAGTACAGTGATGACCAGGGCTGGCAAAATCACCAGTTTACCGGAACGGGTGAATTCACTTTGTGCTTCGGTAACTTTAAAGTGCAGATGACCGTGCCTGCAGATCACATTGTTGGTGCCACCGGAGAATGCCAGAATTATGCACAAACCTTGTCGGCTACTCAAATGGCCCGCTGGCAAAAAGCACAAACAGCTAAGGAGCCACTGCAGATCGTAACATTAGATGAAGCATTAGCTGCCTCTAAAAAAACAAGTAACAGCGCAAAGAAAACATGGATATATAAAGCTGATAATGTCCGTGATTTTGCATGGACTTCCTCCAGGAGGTTTGTATGGGATGCCATGGCCACCAATGTGGAAGGGAAAAAAGTAATGTCAATGAGTTATTATGCTAAAGAAGCTTACCCGATCTACAGTAAGTTTTCTACCAAAGCAGTTGCACATACACTAAAAACTTATTCGAAATTTTCTTTCCCTTATCCCTACCCTGTTGCTATCAGCGTGGAAGGCAACCAAGGTATGGAATACCCGATGATCTCCTTCAATCCCGGTCGTGCAGAGAAAGACGGTAGCTATACAGAAGGCGCCAAGAACGCTGCCATCTTTGTGATCATTCATGAAGTGGGCCATACCTTTTTCCCCATGATCGTTAACAGTGATGAACGTCAGTGGACATGGATGGATGAGGGATTGAATTCTTATTTACAATATCTCACCCAGGAATTATGGGACAATAAATTCCCTTCTGATGGCGGACCTGCCTGGACCATTACTAACTACATGAAGCTGCCAAAAGATCAGTTGGAGCCCATCATGACCAATTCAGAGAACATCAACAACTTCGGCGCCAATGCTTATTCAAAAGTGGCAACGGGTTTGAATATGCTGAGAGAAACTATTGTAGGCCGTGAGTTATTTGATAATGCATTCCGTGAATATTCAAGACGCTGGGCATTCAAATCACCCACCCCGGCCGATTTCTTCCGCACTATTGAAGATGCTACCGGTGA
>CAZTKV010000212.1:0-4386 GCA_964614285.1 uncultured Chitinophaga sp.
TTAAATACAGTCAGGTAGTTTGACAATTCTAATTATCATATCGGCCATTGCCTTACAGGTTTTTCTTACAGTAAAAAAAGTAAGCCCTTTCCTGTCGTTGTTGTTAGTAGCCATTATTTCTGGTTTATTTCTCGGCATGTCACCTGAAAAATTATTGAAAACCATTGAAACCGGTGTTGGCAGTACGTTGGGCGGCCTGGCGCTGATCATTTGCCTGGGAGCTGTGCTTGGGAAAGTATTGGAGGAAAGCGGAGCGGCAGAAAAGATTGCTGTCACCCTCATCAAAAACTTTGGAGAAAAAAATATTCAGTGGGCCGTACTACTTACTGGTTTCCTGATAGGAATTCCGCTTTATTATAATGCCGGGTTCATTATCCTGG
Organism: uncultured Chitinophaga sp.; assembly: GCA_964614285.1. Taxonomy (GTDB): domain Bacteria; phylum Bacteroidota; class Bacteroidia; order Chitinophagales; family Chitinophagaceae; genus JJ008. The sequence goes on from CAZTKV010000212.1 coordinate 381, forward strand.
TGCCGTTGGTATTTATGCTGGCTAAGAAAACAGGTTTGCCCTTATTATATATTGCTATACCAATGGCCGCCTCGTTAAGCACCACTCATTGTTTCCTGCCTCCACATCCGGGACCTGTTGTGCTGGTAAATGCTTTTAAAGCGGATATGGGAAAAACTTTATTGTACGGGATATGTATTGCCATACCTGCAGTTATCATTGCGGGGCCATTACTGGGCAGACAGCTGAAAAGAATAAGTTCATCTGATCTGAACCTGTTTTCTTCCTCAGCAAGCAGTAAAATATTACCTGCTACCCTGCCAAGCTTTTTAATCGCCTTACTTCCTGTGATACTTATTACATTTTCAGTAATCGCTGAAAATTTTTTATCGCCTGGCATGCTACAATCTGTTTTGCTGTTTACCGGAAATTCCACCATTGCCCTGCTAGTCTCTGTAATTATTGCTTTTCTATATTTCGGTATCCTGCAAAAAGTAAAAATAGAAACCCAGATGCAATGGCTGAGCACTGCCATCAGTAATATTGCCATAATACTACTGATCATTACAGCAGGCGGTGTTTTTAAGCAGGTGCTTACGGACAGCGGCACAGGTGATTATATTTCATCTTTCAGCAAAGAATGGAACATGCCCCCACTGATCTTTGCCTGGATCATAACAGCCTTGCTACGGGTCATGATTGGCTCTGCTACTGTAGCCGGTATTACAGCTGCCGGTGTGGTAGCACCTCTACTGACGCAACATAATGTTTCCCCGGAACTGATGGTACTGGCAGTTGGGGCAGGAAGTGTATTTGGCTCGCATATTAACGATTCAGGTTTCTGGATGTATAAAGAATTTTTCAAATTATCATTAAAACAAACCTTTCTTTCCTGGACTGTGATGGAAACGGTCATCTCCATTGTTGGGCTGGTTGGCGTTTTAATTCTAAACACAATACTTTAAACATATGAAAAAAACATTTCTCTCCTTTTCACTGGTTGCAAGCCTGCTTGCCCTTTCGTTTTGCAGCACAACGGGTAAATCACAACAGCCCGGAAAACTATCCGCTGACAGTACAAAAGGACTAAAAGATTACTATAAAGATTATTTTACAATTGGAGTTGCTGTATCACCCCGTGCATTGAAAACAGAAGAAGGTGCATTAGTGTTAAAACACTTCAATAGTATGACAGCAGAAAATGCCATGAAAATGGGACCTATTCATCCTAAAGAAAATGAATATAACTGGCAGGGGGGAGACTCCATAGCCGCATTTGCCAGGCGAAATAATATGAAGTTGCGTGGACATTGCCTGGTATGGCATAATCAAACACCGGGTTGGCTTTTTAAAGATTCGGATGGCAAACAAGTAAGTAAAGTAGTACTGCTTCAACGGATGAAAGATCATATTACTGCTGTTGTTACAAGATATAAAGATGTCATTTATGCCTGGGATGTGGTAAATGAGGTGATCAGTGATAAGCCTGAAGAATTTTATCGTCCCTCTCCTTTTTACCAGATCATAGGGGAAGAATTTATTGCTAAAGCGTTTGAATTTGCACATGCTGCTGACCCAAAAGCATTATTGTTTTATAATGATTATAACGAGATCAACGCAGTAAAGCGGGGAAAGATCATAAAAATGATCAAAGAACTGCAGGCCAAAGGGGTTCCCATTCATGGTATGGGGCTACAGGCACATTGGGCAGTAAGTGAGCCAAGTGAACCTCAACTGGAAGCAACTCTGAAGGAATTCAGTGAACTGGGGCTGCCGATCCATGTAACAGAGCTGGACATCTCTGTTTACCCCAAAGAACATAATGCCAGGGATCGTAAACCAGAAGATTATGATACCACATTCAGCAAAGAAAAAGAAGCAAAGCAAATTGAAGTATATAAACTGTGTTTTGAAAAATTCCGGAAATATAAAAATGTGATCAAAACAGTTACTTTCTGGAATATTTCTGAGCGCTACAGCTGGTTAGACAATTTTCCTGTTCGGGGCAGAAAAGATTATCCCTTATTATTTGATAAAAACCTGCAGCCAAAAAAGGTCTTTTGGGAAGTTGTGAACTTTTAAAAAAACAGATATGAAAAGAGTTTTCAGCGTCTTGCTGTCCTTAACAGTGATGGTTCAAGCCGTTTCACAGGAGCAATACTATACCAACCCGATCCTTTCCGGTTTTTATCCTGACCCGAGCATCTGCCGTGCCGGTGAGGATTATTATTTAACCACTTCCACTTTTGCTTATTTTCCCGGGCTTCCTATCTTTCACAGCAAAGACCTTGTGAACTGGAAACAGATCGGTCATGCAATCGACAGGGCCGAACAAATGGATTTTGCAGGCGCTGGTGTGTCGAGAGGATTGTTTGCACCTTCTATCTCTTATCACAAAGGCACTTTTTATATCATATGCACACTGATTGACAAACTTGGAAACTTTGTGATCACAGCAAAAGATCCAAAAGGCCCGTGGAGCAACCCTGTTGCATTGCCACAAGTAAATGGTATAGACCCTTCGTTATTCTTTGACGAAGACGATAAGGCTTATGTGGTTTACAACAGCATCCCTCCTGACAACAAGCCATTGCATGATGGCCACCGTACCATCCGCATGTATCCTTTAGACTGGCAGAACCTTAAAGTCACAGGCAGTGAAACCTTATTGGTAAATGGAGGTACAGATATGGCCAAAAAACCAGTTTGGATCGAAGCACCGCATATTATTAAAAAAGACGGCTGGTACTATCTTATTTGTGCTGAAGGAGGAACAGGGTACAATCATTCTGAAGTCGTTTTCAGAAGTAAGTCAGTTGACGGGCCTTATATTTCCTATGAAAGAAATCCAATACTCACACAACGTCATCTTGATCGAAGCCGCCACAACCCTGTTACTACGACCGGGCATGCAGATTTTGTGGAAACACCTGATGGAAAATGGTATGCTGTTTTTCTCGCATGCCGTCCATATGAAGGAGACCATTACAATATTGGAAGGGAAACCTTTATGGCTCCTGTTAACTGGAAAGACGGGTGGCCGCATATACTGGAAGGAAATGAGATTGTGCAGTACGAGTATCCTGTTCCTATGCCAGCAATAACATCAAAAATAACGAACCCTTATTCCGGGAATTTTACTTATAAAGACAATTTTGATAAAAAACAACTGGATCACCGGTGGATATTTCTGCGGGCACCTCTGGAAAGCTGGTATAGCCTGGCAGAGAAGAATGGGATGTTATCCATACGTTTGAAACCTGAAACAGTAAGTGGTAAGAGTAATCCTTCTTTCATTGGACATCGGCAGCAACATTTGAAAGGCGAGGTAAGTACAGCTTTATCTTTCAAAACAAAATCTGATAATGAAAAAGCAGGACTGATTATTTTCCAAAACGAAAACCACTACTATTTTTTGTGCCAGTCTTATAAAAATAATCTCCCGGTAGTTGAACTGTTTAAAGGCAGGGGTAATAAAAGCATTGACAAACAGCCGGAACTGATAGCATCACATACTATTAAAGAAACCAAGGGCCCCTTACGACTAAAGATTCAATTTAACAAAGGTGAATACTCATTCTTTTATGCCAAAGGAAATAAAAAATGGGTTAATATGCTGAAAGAAGCAGTAGATGGAAAATTCTTAAGTACCGCAACCGCTGGTGGATTTGTGGGAAGTGTATTTGCCCTTTACGCCACTTCTGCCGGAAAAGAAAGTAACAATAAAGCCTTCTTTGACTGGTTCGAATATAAAGGGGATGATAATATACACAAACAATAAGACCTGCAATAAAATATTGCAGGTCTTATATTCTTTGTGGAGGCGACCGGAATCGAACCGGTGTCCAAACATATTCTTCAAAAGCTTTCTACATGTTTATTTTGTTTTATTATGTCGGGAATCAACTGGGAACAAACAACCGATTAATTCCTTAGCTGTATAGTCTTAAGCAATCAGCACAGCCTTTGATTGCAGCAACCTGTTTTGTTTTTAAGTCGGCGGCGGGGCATGGTAACAAGTCAACCG
>CAZTKV010000213.1:0-1332 GCA_964614285.1 uncultured Chitinophaga sp.
CTCTGGAATACCAATGGCTCCGGCGAAGTGGTCACTTTTGGCAAGTACCCCGGAAAATGGCTGAAGATCACCAACCCCCGCAGCATCGTTACACTGCTCGATCCGCTGACACTGCCGGAGAATTACACTATCGAGTTTGATGTGGTGCCGCAGAAATATTTGCCCAGTCACAACAATACCTACTATACCTTTTATCTCATCAGCACCATCAAACCAAAAGATATCCTTTACGGGCTGGCAAGACCGGGAGGCACCGGCATCAAACTGTCCTTTACCTATAACCAGTATTTTGTATCTTATTATGCAGACGGCACTCCCGATGTTAAAAGCATCAACTCCGATGCCGCCATCCGCCAGCAGGGCGAAACAAAATATCATATCTCCATGTGGGTGCAGAAACAACGCATCCGGGTGTACCAGGATGAAACAAAGATCTTCGACCTGGCCCGTGCCATCTCTGATAAAGTAAAGTATAACATGATCCGTTTTACCGAAGGCACTCCGCTGATCGGTAATGTAAGAATAGCCACCGGTCTTCCGGATATGCGCAACAAACTCATCACCGAAGGCAAACTGGTGAGTTATGGTATTTACTTCGATGTGAACTCCGATAAACTGAAACCACAGTCAGCCGGTACACTCAAAGAAATAGCCGGTATCCTGACTGAAAACCCTGACCTGAAGATCAGGATCGTTGGTCATACTGATGCCGATGGTAATGATGCGGCCAACCTTGATCTGTCCAAACGCCGTGCTACTGCTGTAAAGAATGCACTTGTTGCTGCGTACAGCATAGAAGCGGCCCGAATAGAGACTGATGGCAAAGGAGAGAAAGAACCGGTGGCGCCCAACGATAACGGTACCAATAAAGCGCTGAACCGGCGAGTGGAGTTCATTAAACTGTAATACATTTTTTACTGATCAACCTGACACAAATGAAAAAGCTATTAATACTATTGGGTGCGGCTGCTGTCATGCTGCTGCTGATGGCCCTTCGAACCACTGATCATAATGTTACTTCCATCAAAACAGATAAGGTAAGCGAGATAACCCTGACGGGTGTGCGGTGCTTTTTTACCATCGCAGGGAATAATATGCAGAAGGCCGGTGTATGCCTGAACAAGACCGGCAACCCGACCATTCCATCCAAGATCGATATTCCTTTAACCGTGCCAACGGTTATCCTGAATTCAGCAACACCCAAACAGTTCAATGTGGGAGTAAAGGGGCTTACCCTAAATACTACATATTATATAAGAGCTTATGTAAAGAACAATGACGGCACCGTGGTATACGGAAATCAGCTGAGCTTTAAAACACTGTCGAAGTGAT
>CAZTKV010000213.1:1432-4366 GCA_964614285.1 uncultured Chitinophaga sp.
GACGGCACCGTGGTATACGGAAATCAGCTGAGCTTTAAAACACTGTCGAAGTGATAGTTGAATGAGGAGCTGAATAACAGAGAGGGATTATTTTTTCGTCGGGGCGGGTAAAAATTTCTTACCAAGCCATTTTGGTATTATTTTACACCGCAGCAATAAAATAAATACATGGAAGAAAATCAACCAGCGCCACAGCAAGAGCAACACCTGTTCGACGACTTCAGCCAGCAATTGACCCAGGCCGGTTCCGGCAAGCGGCTGGCCAATTATATTATCGACCTTGTCAGTTTTTATGTGTTCATGTATTTCTTCAGCTATGTAATAGTGGCGATCAGTATTGACCTGGCTATATTGATCTATGGCGAGGGAGACGGCGGATTCAACCTGCTGGGCCGCCTTGTTGTACTGCTGTTCTATGGTGCCTACATGGGATTGATAGAAGCGATGTTCAAAGGAAGATCATTGGGCAAACTCATTACCGGCACTATAGCCGTGAATGAAGATGGCAGCCGCATCAGTGCATTAACCGCTTTTCTCCGTGGCCTCAGCCGGGCTGTTCCATTTAATGCTTTCAGTGCATTGGGCAGTCCCTGCTATCCCTGGCACGACAAATGGAACAAAACCTATGTAGTGGAGTATAAGGATCTGAACCGCGGATAAAAACCTGGTTCATTGTTGATTGCAGGCAAGAAGAAAAGCTGTCTCAGGAAGCCGGTTTGATTGTCATATTGAGTTTATCGAAATATTGGTAATCAAACCGTCATCCTTCGATAAACGCAGGATGACATAGACTAACATGTCTTCCTGAGACAGCCTCATCAAGTTATTTTCCTTTATGGTTTCCGGTTGGCCCGGTTATATTGCAGCAGCATATCTGCTTTACCATCTTTATTGATACGCCATGTTTCCATCAATGAAGTAGTGTCTTTTTTTCCTTTGGCGTCGGTGTTGATCTCGGTTGCCCATACCAGCACCCAGTTTTCTTTTTTATCAATACTGTATACCGGCATCACGGCGTCAATAGTGTCTATAACAGTAGTATACCTTGCTCTTGCTCTTTTCCAGTCGGCCATCAGGCTGTCAGCCCCTTTGATCATTTTGTTGTCACTGTGAAAAGCCACAATAGTGTCGGCCACCCAGTTCTTCATATTATCAAGGGTATTGTTTTCCCAGTCTTTCCAGCTGCCCTGCAGTATGGCGGCCACATATTCGGGATGGCTGCCCATTTCAAAAGAAGAAGAATAAGCGGCTTTGTAAGGGAGTTCCACTGCTGGTTTGTTAACGGCTGTGGCCTCGCCGGTTCCGGCATCAGCTTTTTTTTCGTTGTTACAGGCAGCCAGGCATGCTGCTGCCACGAACAGTAAAACGATCTTTTTCATTATTATGTTGGTTTATAGGTGACCTCTTCCGGAACGGATGCCCTATTGCTTTGATGGGGGACAGGTAGCTGATGCGAAGGATAAGGAGGTCGCAAACAGAAAGGTAAGTAATTAATTCCTTCAGTAACTTTTTAATTCCGAAAGCCGATGATTACATGAATTGCTTACTACAAGCTCCAGTCTGCTGCAATGATTTCATTTCTTGAAGTAGGTTTTTGTAAACCCCGGGTGAGTTGTTCAACCCGTTCTCCCACAATCTTTCTTAGCTCACTTATTTTTAATGAAGGGTATTTTTTCATGGCTTCGAGAATGGAATAGGTAAATACACCGTTTTTCAGGTCATTTCTTTCTAATGCAAACTGGGTTCCTGCTGCCGCAGAGATAATAGTGGCCCCGGTGCTCTTGCCCACATTTACAAACACACTCTGCATCAGCTCAAAACTGTTTTTCAACCCGAGATGTTTATCTTCCTTTTTATAGGCTACCGGTGTAAACCCTTTTACCAGTGAATCGGATGTTTCGGCTAATCTCACCAGGTCTTCTTTATCCACTTCACCACTGTGACAGGCATCGATCAGCATCAGTTTTTTCCTGGCAGGAATGCTGTCCAGTAAATTCTCCAATTCATCATACGGCAACCCATTTTCTTCCGGGTTAGTAAAATTGACGGAATAGGTAGACAGAAAATAGTCAAACTCCTTACTTAGTAACCCATGACCGGAATAAGAAATGATCACTTTGTCATTAACGGTTGTTTGCAGCAGTTTTTGTTTTAATGCTTTTATATTGCCGGCAGTCACCTTTTCGTTGAACAGCGTATCAATGAATATCGCCTCTTTATACTTCTCTTTCAGCTTCCTGGCAAGATCCCGGATATCTTTGGCGCTGTACTGCAGGTTGTATTTTGGTTCATTGAACTGATCGATACCAATGCCAATAAAACGGATCATTTCTTTTTGTTTTATGGCCGGTGTGTAGTTTACATACAAAGGCATACGGTAACTTTCAGTACCATTCACATTGGTTACAGAAGTTTCAATACGATTTTCTCCATGCGATAACTGAATAGTGATAGTGGTATCAATGCTGTTTGCTTTTTTCTTTTTGATACTGATGCCCCGCTGTCCGAACAGCGGTGTTTCATTCACCCATATATTAAAACGGTCAAGCTGGTAAGCACTGTCTGTCCCCTTGATACGTAATGCAAGCGTCTCTTTTGTTTGTTCCGCTTCAATATCATCCCGGTTGCTGATATCCGCTTCCGGTACACTGTAACCATCCCGGAACTGGGTGGTATCGATGCCCAGCTTCTTTATTCTTTTCTCCCATGCTTTGCGGTAACTCCGTATCAATGCCGTATCTGTATTGCCAATTGCTTCGAGTACTTTATCAGGGCGGTTGTACTTGACGTCCAGTTGTTCGAAGGTGATGAGCTTCAAATCCCTGGTGATATAGTGCAATAGTTTAGCTGCAGGAGAAGTACATTGATAATATCCCCCGGTAACCTGGTTGAAATAATCGTTACTGTCTAATACAAAAAATGTGTTTTGCAGTT
>CAZTKV010000214.1:0-2066 GCA_964614285.1 uncultured Chitinophaga sp.
ACAGTGTATGAAGACGAGAACTGCATCCATGCCAAAAAACAATATTTCGTAAAAGGCGATAAACTGCTCTCTATTGCTGAGACTGAAAAAACAGTATACATTGAATACATCCCTTATCCCGGCAAGTTCGTCTATGGCTGGATTAAGAAAACAATGATAAAAGAAACCAGCACCGAATAAATAGGATGGGCACTGCCGAGATCAATAATAAGCAACTTATCATTCATTCCCATATCATTACTTACGGTAATGCGGCCAACGAAAAATTGTCAGAAATGATCTGTGAGGAAATTGAAACCATGTGGAATGAACCGAAGGGAAGTTTTGAATTAGACGGTTCGATGTTCAGCGTTTTTTTCAGGATTACCTATTCATTCCAACCCACTATAACTGATATTGACATTTACCAGAACCTTGATCCACTCAATAATTATTTTCGCATCGAAGAATTTGCCCATGGCAATATTTCTTTTGTAGATGGGCTCGGTTGTAATAGTGGTTACTTCAAACTGGAAAATTTGTATAGGGGGTCGACAACTGCGGCACATGAATATGGACATACATTAGGGCTGGGTCATCCTGATGATCTTGATATCAGGGGCAAGGGTGTACCGGGCATCATGTATCCAAGAGGAACACTGGTCGATCCGCAATACCAGTACGATCCGGAAAAACCGGCAGGTACAAAAGGCGGTACTCTTCATCCCATATACAGAAGAGTTTTACAAGAAGATATTACCAGACTAAAACTTGATCGTTTGAATTTTGATAATGGAAAAGCAATTATAGGTGAGTTTACCAATGTCTGGCATCCCAATCATTCAGATATAGATTTAAATAGTTTCCTGGTCTGAATAATCAGCTATGCTGCAGTGCTGTTTTAATATCAGGGAATCTGAAGCTGAAACCTGCCTGCTGGATCTTAGCACTGCTTACCGTTGCACTTTTTAAAATTTCAAGGCTCATTTCCCCCAGCATTAATTTCAGGATAAACGAAGGAACATAAAACGGTAAATAGAATTTCATTTTTGATTTTGCCAGTTGCAATGTCAGTTCCTTATTCGAAACCGGGGCTGGCGCCACGGCATTATAAACCCCGCTGATATTTTCATGCTCAATAGATGTAATAAACATACTGACAAGATCATCAATATGGATCCAGCTCAGCATTTGTTTACCATTGCCTAAAATAGCTGCTACTCCGAATTTTAACGGCTTAATGAATTCTTTCAATGCCCCGCCCTCCTTACTTAATACTATTCCAATCCTTAGCTTTACTAACCGCTTGTTCAATTGGGCAACCGGTTCTATGCTTTGCTCCCATTGACGGCATGTATCACCCAAAAATTCCTTATCTGCTGGTGCATCTTCTGTAAAATTGTTGGGATTGGGTACTACTGGATCCGCTCCATACCAGCCGATAGCTGATGCAGCAATTATCGCTTTTACTTTATTGGGAATATTCCGGAGGCTTTCAACTATTAATTGGCCACTCTTTACCCTGCTGTCAATTATCTCCTTTTTTCTTTTTTTTGTCCATCTTTTTTCGGCTACTCCAGCCCCGGCCAGGTGAACAATATAATCAGCCTTTGCTATGGCGTCCTTATCGATTGTTTGTGCATCAACATTCCATTCAGCATACCGGATTCCCTTTGCAGACTGCTGGTTGTGTGCAATTGGCTTAATCTTCCTTGTAAGTATAATAATATCGTATCCTCTTTCCTGTAAAGCCTTGCACAATGCCCTGCCTACAAGTCCTGTTCCCCCGGTTACCAGAATTGTTGCCATAAATCAATACAAGATAATTTTAATTATAACATACCGGTCAACATATTGTTGTTGGTAGTACTTAAGAATCTTTTATCTTGAGGCCTGAAAAACATAAATATGAGTACTGTTCTCTCTGTTAACAACCTGGCAAAATCATATGGACTTGTCCGTGCACTCGATGGTGTATCGTTCGATGTTCCGCAGGGCAGTGTGTTTGGGATATTAGGCCCGAATGGAAGTGGAAAGACCACTTTGCTGGGTATCATTATGGAAATCCTGAAAGCTTCAGGTGGCAG
>CAZTKV010000214.1:2166-4325 GCA_964614285.1 uncultured Chitinophaga sp.
ATCCTGGTATTTGATGAACCAACCAACGGTCTTGACCCGGCAGGTATTGCCGAAATACGGGAATTGATAAAAGAATTGAACCGCAAAGGCAAGACCATTATTATGGCCAGCCATATCCTTGACGAAGTAGAAAAAGTTTGTACCCATGTAGCCATTATCCAAAAAGGAGTACTTAAAACATCAGGGCCAGTTTCAGATGTACTGAACACTTCTGCTGACAGCAGTACCACTATATTGATCTCGGCAGACGATAATCAAACATTGAGATCAGTGATCAGTAATATGCCCGGGATAAATTCGGTGATCGCACAGGATAATTTGCTTGTGCTCAGCTGCAACGAATCAGTCACCTCTTCTGCTATCAACAGGTATTGCTTTGAAAAAGGCATTACTCTCAACCAACTGCTGCTGAAGAGAAAGACACTGGAAACAAGGTTCCTTGAAATAACAGGTGGCCAAAGCGACAGATAAACACATTTTGTAAAAGTATAACTAATTATATGCTGCAATTATTAAAAATAGAATGGCTGAAAGTAAAAAATTACCGGGCCTTTTGGATACTGCTGATATTGTATATCATTGCTATCATTGGAGCCAATTTCATCGCATATACCATTAATAATCGTGTAAGGGAAGAAGGTGCCGGAGTTATTGTGCCTTCCTTATACAGTTTTCCAACAACCTGGAACATGGTAACCTATGTTTCCACCTTCCTTTTCCTGTTCCCGGGTTTACTGATGATCAATCATGCAGGGAATGAATTCAGCTTTAAAACCAGCCGCCAGAATATCATTGATGGCTGGAGTCGCAAGGATTTCATTTCAGTTAAATTAATGTTTGCTGTTATTGTCAGTGCTATAGCCACTATTGCTGTTTTCCTTACGGGTCTTGTTTTAGGTAAGATAGCATCAGAAGGAAGTACAGAACCAATTACTACCGATCTGCATTTTATTTTATATTTCTTCCTGCAAACCTTATTGTATTGTATCGTGGCGATCTTTATTGTAGTATGGATCAGGAGGTCCGGACTTGCAATCGGTATCTATTTTGCCTACAGCCTGATCATTGAGAATATTATTGCCGGGGCAGTTTTTTATACGTTAAAAGATACCGGCAATACAAAATTCAGCCAGGCATTTCCATTACAATCTTCTGATTCATTGATTCGAACGCCAAAGCTTGACGAGATATTACCAGGGCAGAATTTTTCAGATACTACCCTGCTGGTAATTGTAAGCTTTTATATCCTGTTCTTCTCCTGGCTCAGTTTCCGGAATTTCACCCGGAGAGATCTGTAACAGCTGTTTACCGGGATCGTTGAGCACCATAATTTCTTCGTTGACCATTGCCAGCCTGCGAATTAAAATTACGCCGCGGTTTAGACGATTGTTGCTGCCTGGCAGCCGGCGCTGGTGCTGCAACATGTGCATTGGCAGCAAAAGGATGCTCATGTATCACCGGAATAGTTTTACCGATCAGCTTCTGTATATCTTTTAATTCTGTTCTTTCTTCTGCACTGCAGAAAGAAATAGCTGTACCAATATTTCCCGCTCTGCCGGTGCGGCCAATACGGTGAACATATGTTTCAGGAACATTTGGCAGATCATAATTTATTACATGAGCCAGTTCATCAATATCAATTCCCCGGGCAGCTATATCTGTGGCGACCAATACACGAAGTGTCCCATCTTTAAAATCAGTAAGTGCTCCCTGCCGGGCATTCTGTGATTTGTTACCATGAATAGCAGCAGCTCTTATATTATGCCGCTGCAGGATCTTCACCACTTTATCGGCGCCATGCTTGGTACGGGTAAACACCAGTGCTGTTTTAATTTCTTTATTCTCTAACAGGTGAAGCAGCAATTCCGGTTTTTCCATTTTTCCAACATGATACAGGTTTTGCCCGATCTTATCAACGGTAGAAGATGGCGGAGTTACTTCCACTTTTGCAGGATGTGTTAATAATACATTCGCCAGTTTTTGAATCTCCGGCGGCATAGTTGCCGAAAAGAAAAGTGTTTGTCTTTTTGCCGGCAGCTTTGCAATTATTTTTTTTACATCGTGAATAAAGCCCATGTCGAGCATACGGTCCGCTTCATCCAGTACAAATATTTGCAGTTTATCTAAATGAACAAACCCTTGCGACATCAGATCGAGCA
>CAZTKV010000215.1:0-2726 GCA_964614285.1 uncultured Chitinophaga sp.
ATTATGGCAATGGTAAAAGCTTTTGCGTATGGAAGTGGCGGAGCTGAAATTGCAGGAATTCTGCAATACCATAAAATAGATTACCTGGGTGTTGCTTATGCAGATGAAGGGGTGGACCTGCGAAAAGCAGGAATTGGGTTGCCGATCATGGTTATGAATCCTGAAGAAAATGCCTTTGATGCGATTGTAGAAAATAACCTGGAGCCAGAGCTTTATTCGTTTGAAATACTACAATCATTTGATTCTTTTTTACAAAAAGAAGGATTGCAACAGTATCCTGTTCATATTGAAGTGGAAACAGGGATGAACAGATTGGGGTTTGCTATTAATGAAATAGAAAAACTTAGTGATTACCTTGTATCTACTTTATCGTTCAGAATTCAGTCAGTTTTTTCACACCTCGCTGCCAGCGAGGAAGCGATTCAGGATGACTTCACATGGCAGCAGTTCAGGTTACTGGAAAATGCCTCAAATCATTTACAGGAGAAATTGGGCTATTCTTTCATCCGGCATATTGCTAATTCTGCAGCAGCTACCCGGCATCCTGAATTGCAACTCGAAATGATAAGGTTAGGTATTGGACTTTATGGTGTGGATAGCACTGCTTCTGATAGTTTGAACCTTCAAACAGTAACGACATTAAAATCAACCATTGCCCAACTGAAGGAATTGAAAGCAGGGGAGTCGGTTAGTTATAACCGTAAAGGAATTGTACGAAGAAATTCTCTCATTGCAACGATCAGGTTGGGATATGCAGATGGCTATCCCCGCCGGCTTGGAAATGGAATAGGGAAGGTTTGGGTAAATGGTAAGCTGGCTCCTGTTATCGGTACTGTTTGTATGGATATGTTTATGGTGGATGTTACAGGAATTGAAAATGTTCGGGAAGGAGATGAAGTGATTGTATTTGGTAACCAGTTGCCCGTACAACAGTTGGCACAATGGGCTGAAACGATTCCTTATGAAATACTGACAGGCATCTCACAACGGGTGAAGAGGGTTTATTTTGAAGAGTGAAAAACCCAATGTGCCTGCAAATCAATAGATCGTACATACGGATTCTGGCCTTATTTTTAAGACTCTTTTAGCCTGCCGCCGTACAGCTTTATTCATATATTTGCCCCTTAAAACCGCATCATTGAAACTAAGAACTGTTGTTTTTCTTATCGCCGTTATCATTATTATTGATCAGGCGTTGAAGATATGGATCAAGACCAGCCATCCTACCGGCGAAGTTGTAAGGGTACTGGGTTTTGATTGGTTCAGGCTTCATTTTATTGAAAATCCGGGAATGGCCTGGGGCTGGAAATTTGGTAATGAAACAGGGAAGATGATACTAACCCTGTTCCGACTTGCTGCGGTGATCTTTGGTACATGGTACCTTGGCCGGATTGTAAAACAGCAATACAGTCGTGGGTTTATAATTTGCGCAGGGTTAATCTATGCGGGAGCATTAGGTAATCTTATCGATAGTATGTTTTATGGGATGATCTTCGACAAAGGGCTGCATTATGACGCAGCAATTAATGACTATATACCTTATGCTGGCATTGCACAATTTTCGGCAAATGGGTATTCATCTTTTTTACATGGCAGTGTGGTGGATATGCTATACTTCCCGATGATAAAATCAAGTTTTCCTTCCTGGCTGCCTTTTATCGGGGGTGATGAATTTGAGTTCTTCAGTCCAATTTTCAATGTAGCAGACGCCTCCATCTCTATTGGTGTTATTACATTATTGCTATTTCAAAAGCGATTCTTCAAAAAGCATCACCCCGTTGCACCTGTTTCAACCGTTGAAACAAATACTGAGATAAGCGATAAGGTGCAGGTATTATAAGCTCAGTTATTTATCTTGTCTTCAATACTCTTTTTTGAATCACCCTTCCGCCTGATTGCACCCGCAGGAAGTAAATACCTGAAGCAAGCTGGCTTGTATTTTCCAAACTTAAACGGGTAATTCCGGAAGAGATATCAAACATCTTTCTTCTTACTGCTTTTCCTGACACGTCGATCAATTCAGCTTCTGCTTTTCCGGCCTGTTCAGCTGATACTTCAAATAATAATTCATTGCTGAAAGGATTGATCACTGAAACAAAGCTGAAGGGCTCATTTGATACAGCAAGTTGTATTGTTCTGGAATAAGTTGATTGGCCCGGAGTATTCCTCATTCTTATCCGGTAGTAAGCTTTACCTGTAAGACGTGACGGATCTGTATACGAATAATGACTTTGTTCTGATACATAGTCGTTATAACCATTGACGGAGCCAATCAATGAGAAATTAACCCCATCAGTACTTCTTTCAACATCGAAGATCAGGGGCTCTGTTTCTCCGGTAGTGGTCCATCTTAGCTGGGCATATTCATTATCTAACTGTCCATTGAATGCTATAAGCTCGGCTGCCAGCGGAATACCACAAAAGATAACCTGTAACGTAATAATATTTCCCTGATCGGTAAAATTGCAATTGGGGTCAGTCAGGTTGGAAATGGTGGTTGCCACTACCAGTCTGTACCTGTTACCGTTATTGATCATTAGTGTTTGTGCAGGCGTTAATGTATAAGAGGTGACATACTCCCATTCAGTTCCGTTCCAGAATGGAGCAGCCGGACCAGCAGGGGCAGTTACATCATTCCAGGTAACGCCACCATCTGTGCTGCGTTGCCATTTATAATAGGTGTAGTTATTAAAGTAGGAACGTACAGTATCATAAATAGTTATCAC
>CAZTKV010000215.1:2826-4224 GCA_964614285.1 uncultured Chitinophaga sp.
CCATCTATTTCAAATGTCAGGTTGGGGGCTACTCCAGATGAGTCGCCGGCACCAGTTGGAATATAGTAGGGTGGACCAGATGCATTGGTGGCACCTTTACCATTCGAATCGCAACCACATTTCGAACAAATGTTGCGCATCCAGCAGGAAATTTCATAGTATGTATTGGGACATAATCCTGATATTGTTTGCTGAAAGGCAGAGTCAATACGATAGGCTGCGTTAATGACAAGCATATAGCCTGCATTGGGGTTGGTCACTGTATCAGCTGCAGGATTTCCAAGTATAGGGTTTGAAGCACCAGTGTGATCTCCTATTATATCCCATACAGAAAACACCCGGTGTGTAGTCAGGGGGCCGGCACCATCCGGATCCGGATCTGGTTTAGGCCAGGTATTAACAAATGAGTATCCATTGCGGGCTGATGTATTATTAGCAATACCGTAGCTATAGTCATTGGGATCACCATTAGTAAAGTGTTTATATGTGTACCCCGGAGGTACATTGGCAGAAGTTCCCCGGTTTCTTGGTTGTCCGCTGCCAAATGAGCCATTAAATTCTGTTCCGATAGCATTGGTACCAATTGTGTTAGAACAAATACCATAGTTAGGATAAACCCTCAATGTATTGGCAGGAAAGGTAAATGTTTGTACAGCTGCAGCGCCTAATTTATAGGTCATATTACCGCCGCCGGTGCTGATATTGCTGCCGGTTGCTGCTGTAACTCTTACCCGGAAAGAAGCCACCATGATACAACTGCTTCCATAAAAGGAAGGTTTATGTGTATTGGCTACCCTTCCTCTGCGGAAAGCAGTGGCAGGGGCCGCCGCTGTATTATAACCCAGGTTAATAGTAATGGCAGTACCAACGATCCTTCCCGGGTCATCATTAGAAGCATCCGTAAATTGTTTATAGATCTTTCCTTCGTTGGTAAGCACCCTAACAGTACCAGGAATATATGTTGTTCCCGCAGGAACCACATCCTGGTAACGGCAGCTATCATAGGTACCTGAACGAACGACTAAAGATGCTCTTATTTCAAGAGTATCACCAGTTTCTACAGTGCCTCCATTCAGACCTTTTGTTACATTAATATAACTTTTACCAAAGTCAATGTTTTGTGACCAGGTGGTCCCTATTCCTCCTATAAACAATAGAGGAAGAAGAAAAAACAGAGGTGAGTAAATAGTACGGAGTATAGTTTTTTTCATAGACCGGATTTTCAGGGTTCACAGTTCTGACTCGTGGCTATAAAAATAGATTAACGGGGATACCCCGGCAATAGTACATATTCCTGACTTTTTGCTGATTTTACGGTCCTTACAATCTGTAGAAATTCCTATTGGCAGCCGCTTTAATTTGAGTTATTTTTACTTTATAAATCCATTTTCATGAGAA
>CAZTKV010000216.1:0-4206 GCA_964614285.1 uncultured Chitinophaga sp.
AATCGATTTTTTAGTGTAATTGTCTCCGGCTCATCTTCATGCATTTCATCAGAAGCCCTCAATACAAATTCTTTGGTACCGCCGCCTCCGGGAATTAGTCCTACACCTAATTCTACCAGGCCGGTGTATGTTTCAGCAGCAGGGCAGCATTTATCTGAATGCAGGCTCAGCTCGCAGGCTCCGCCCAATGCCAAACCATGCGGAGCCGTAACAACCGGAACAGAAGAATATCTTGCCCGCATCATGGTATTCTGGAATATACGGATAGCCATATCCAGTTCATCATATTCCTGGTCTATCGCCAGCATAAAGATCATGCCTACATTGGCGCCGGCTGAGAAGTTGGCGCCTTCATTTGCAATCACCAATCCTTTATAACTTTTTTCTGCTTTATCTATCGCTGTCTGGATTCCGGCCAGCACATCACCACCAATACTTCCCATTTTGGTAAACCATTGCAGGCCGAGTACATCATCACCTAAATCGTACAGCCGGCAACTTCCATTTTTCCAGATCTGTTTATCAGTGTAATTGCTCATTACAATGAATGCTTCTCCACCCGGAAGCACTTTGTATGTTTTAGAAGCCGGGTCATAGCAATATTTCTTCCCGGCCTCTACTTTATAGAATGATTTGTTGCCGGCGGCTATCATTTCATCCACCCACGCAGCTACTTTGTAACCGGCGGCTTTCATCGCTTCGGTTGTTTTGGCAACGCCGAGCACATCCCAGCTTTCGAATGCACCGATCTCCCAGCCAAATCCGGCCATCATTGCATCATCTACACGATATAGCTCATCACTTATCTCCGGAATACGGTGCGAGATATAAGAAAAAAGGCCATAATGAAAAAGGCGATAAAATTCGCCGGCTTTATCCTGCCCGGCTACCAGCATTTTTAACCGGGTATTTAAATCATCAACAGGTTTGGCCGCTTCAAGGGTAGCAAATTTTGGTTTTACTCTTGGCCCATATTCCATGGTGTCAAGGTTCAGCGTCAGTATCTCTTTTTCGCCACCTGCCCCTTTTGTCTTTTTGAAGAAACCTTGCCCTGTTTTATCGCCCAGCCAGTTATTCGCAATCATTTTTTCAAGCCATACAGGAATATTGAACTGATTCTTTGCTTCATCATCCGGGCAGTTATCAGCCACTCCCTTTGCTACTTTTACCAATGTATCCAAACCTACCACATCACCAGTACGGAATGTTGCAGATTTGGGGCGACCGATGATGGGGCCGGTGAGAGCATCAATTTCATCAATACTCAGTTTCAGTCTTTCTTTCACATTCATGATAGCCATCATACCAAATACCCCGATGCGGTTAGCGATAAAAGCCGGTGTGTCTTTACACAGTACAGTTGTTTTGCCCAGGTACAGATCACCATAGTTCATAAGAAAGTCAACTACCTCCGGATCAGTATAAGGTGTAGGGATTACTTCTAATAATCGCAGGTATCTCGGGGGATTAAAAAAGTGAGAACCGCAAAAATGCTTTTTAAAGTCATCGCTTCTGCCTTCAGCCATCATATGGATGGGAATGCCGGAAGTGTTGGAAGTGATCAGCGTTCCGGGCTTGCGGTATTTTTCTACCTGCTCAAATACTTTTTGTTTAATGTCTAATCTTTCCACCACTACTTCAATAATCCAGTCGCAACCGGCGATGTCTTTCATATTATCTTCAAAATTGCCGGTTGTTATTTTCTTGATAACGTCTTTATGATAAACAGGAGAGGGGTTGCTTTTGACAGCAGCTGTCAAAGCATCATTCACTATCTTATTTCTTTCTGCTGGTTTTGCATCAGCCGGTAAATCCTTTGGAACAATATCTAACAATAATACCTGTACTCCAATGCCGGCAAAATGACAAGCTATTCTTGAGCCCATTACACCGCTTCCTAAAACGGCTACTTTTTTTATGATACGTTTTGACATAAAGCAAAATTAGTTAGTTATGCAACTATTTCGTAATCGAAGATAAGAGTTTTTGGCAAAGAGGAAAAAGTGCAAATAATAAGTGTTTCTATTCCCCCATCATCACAAAGGCGCCCCAGAAATATGGATGTATATATTTTTCTTTAATGGCCTTTTGTGCTGCGATAAAAGCGGCAGATTTATCTTTCGTCTTCAGGTATTGCTGGTAGAACAAGATCATAAAATCCCTGGTGGCTTTGTCATCTACTTTCCAAAGGCTAGTCATAACACTACCGGCTCCGGCGGCCCGGAATGCCCGCTGTAAACCATATACGCCTTCTCCTGCATCCAGGTGACCTAAACTTGTTTCGCAGGCTGATAAAATTACCAGCGATGTATTTTCAAGGTCAAGATTTTGTGCTTCGTATGCCGTGAGTATCCCGTCATAAGTATCCGGGTAACTGGCAGCGCTGTAATAATTAATTACGCCGGAAAGCAACAATCCAGAATTGGCCATAGCATTGAACACCCGGTATCCCTCTGTTGCATTTTCCCCGGCAGAAGACCAATAGCCATGTGTGGCAATATGCAGGATACCGGGACTATGCAGTTTGTATAATTTGTCTTCTGTCGCCTCTTCTTTCAGGTAATGTTGCACAGTAATCTTCTGCCTGGCCATTTCGTTTTTAATACTCAGTATCTCTTCTTCGGTTCCTGGCAGGTCGGGTATATTCTCATCCCTGAAACTCCTGATATATGACCTTGTCTCGGCTTTTCCGGTGCTGGCTGTGGGTGTAGTATTCATTTTATAGGAAGGTCTGCCAATAAGTATGGCTGTGCTGATATCTTTTGCTTCATGGTTATTAATATCAGTACCGGAACTGGTGTATTGAATCTCAATTTCATCCAGCAGGAATTTTTGGTTCTCCGGGTTCTTCAGTGTCGATATGTTGATCAGGTGATAGATACCATCGGGTGAAAAATAAACTTTCCTGATTCCTTTTAGTTGTTCCCCGATGAGTTTCCAGTAATGATCATATGATTCTTTATCCTCCAGTTTGAATTTGATATTATTTTTATAGGTCTTGTAGAATTTGTTTTCCAGGTCTGTAGCTGCATCTGCCAGGTACACCACCTCAGGGTACAGGCTGTTTTTCCTGATGATATAGGCAGCATAATAAACAGTATCTGAGTAATAAACTTTATCTCTCCATTGAAAACGGATCATTTCGATAGCTGCTTCTCCTTCTTTAAGCTGATCTCTTACCGCTTTCCAGTCGATTGGAGTCAGGGTCAGGTATTTTTTAAAATCTCTTGACTTAATGGTCAGTTCATTTTCCAGTTGGTTTACTTCTTCCTGTAATTTATTAAGTTGGGCCGTATTTATTTTGTTGACTGTATCCACCCCGGCCGGGTCAGCCGTTTTCAGGTATTGCCTGATCAGCAGTTGTTTTTTATCTATCCATTGATCATACAGCTTTGTAATAGCAGGATCGTTGGCATTCAAAAATGCTTCTTTTCTTTTTTGTGTGCCTTTTAATGAGATGGATTTAATAAAAAGCAGATTATTGTAAGCCTGTTGGGATAACTCCGGGAATAATGACAATCTTCTTTCTTTGGCGATCTTCACAAAACTATGGTAGTTCTGGTATCCTTCTTTTAATTTGGAATTGTAATAGGTAGCAAAAGCTTTTTCTCCAAATGAAAAAATAATATCATTGATCCAGCCAGCATTTATCTTAAATAATTCACTATAGGTTTCTGCAGCTTCTTCATACTTCTTATCCCGCATACTGAAATACGCATAATTGGAAAAAGGTTCTGTTGATTCCCGGAAGTTTTGTGTCGTTCTTACTTCCTGCATGACCGGTTTGAATAAAGCAGGATATTTTGGACTGCCCAGGAAACCAAGTTGCGTAGCCTTCATAAATGAGGCACTGATATCTGCATACTGACTATAGCTGTTGTAATGATCTTCAATTTCTTTAATATAAAAGGAGGCAGATTTTGACAGCTTTGAAATTTTTCCTGTTTTGGCGAGGAAAACAGGGTACATGGAAATAGGGTAGTAGCGACTATTTGGATAGGTTTTGTTATAGCAGTCCACCCAGATATAATTTACTGAGTCACGGCTTTTCCAGAGTTTTTCAGCAGCAGCATAATCCCTCAGCATTTCTTTACCAAAGGCCGCATTCGTAAAGCGAATACCAGGATACGGGTCACATGCTGTTTTATTATTTTGTTGCCAGTTAGCGGAAAAGTAATCATAACTTTTTTCAGAAGCCTGCACATA
>CAZTKV010000217.1:0-2379 GCA_964614285.1 uncultured Chitinophaga sp.
AATACGGTTGGTGATTTCCAGTTCATGGTGATGGAAAAATACCTGAGCCAGGATAATGAACTGCCTTTCTTTGAAAGGGTGATCATGAAGTTCCACTTCTGGCTGAAAGACCATAGCCTGTCTGAAGAAAAAGGGTTCGGGCTTGACCTTGCCAATGTAACTGTAGAAAAATTCCCGCTGATTGTGGCCCCGGTAACTAACCTGAAATTGAAAAGAGTGGATGAATAATAAAGAACTGTCTTTGTGGCTTCTTCCTTAATTTCAGCCTATAAACCAAAACTGGCTTGCCCACTTTTATCTGGTATATCATTATCGGCATTGCTGCCCTTTCTGTACTTGCCTACTTTCTGCAGGAAAAATTAATATTTAAGCCGGAAAAATTAAAGCAGGATTTCCAGTTTAAATATGATGCCCCATTCAGAGAATATTTTTTTGATATAGAACCGGGTGTCCGCATCAATGGCCTGCACTTCTTCCGGGAGAATCCAAAAGGATTAATACTATATTTTCACGGAAACACGAGAAGCATAAAAGGCTGGGCTCGGTATGCCAAAGATTTCTATCGTTATAACTATGATGTGGTACTGGTCGACTACAGAGGTTTTGGCAAGAGTACCGGCAAACGGAGTGAGAAGGAAATGCTGAGTGACATGCAATTTGTTTATAATAAATTAAGAGAAAAATATGCTGAAGATCATTTGATCGTTTATGGCCGAAGCATGGGAAGCGGATTTGCTACTAAGCTTGCTTCCGACAATAGCCCCCGTTACCTTATCCTGGATGCTCCTTATTTTAACTTTTTGAGAGTAATTGAACGTTTTTTACCGATCCTGCCTCTTCGTATCGTACTTCGCTTTCATCTCCGCACTGACAAATGGCTGCCTAACGTAAAGTGTCATACTTACATTATCCACGGCACCAAAGACTGGCTGATCCCTTTCAGACACAGCCAGGCGCTGCAGAAGATAAATCCCCAAAAGATCACTCTCATACGCATACATGGTGGGGGGCATAATAACCTGCCTTCCTTTGATGAATACCATAATTTCATCCGTGACATTCTTAAATACTGACCCTGCTGTTCATTATTTGTTAATGATTATCTAATTGACACTGCCTGCTGTTAACTGGACTGCAATTTGAACGTACTACATGAAAACGGAGGTATTTATGAAACTAAAACTCTACACTCTACTCTTTACCGGGATCAGTATGCTCGCTATCTCCTGCAAAACAGCCAGTAAATTATATGAAAAAGGTAATTATACAGAAGCGGTGGAATTGGCCGCAAAAAAATTGCAGAAAGATCCGGATGATCCCAAATTACTAAACATCATCAGGGAATCTTATCGCTATGCGGTAAACGATCATGAAAATCGTATCCGTACCAATGCAGCAAGTACGAATGAACTAAAATGGGAATGGACCTATAATGAGTATGTGTCCTTGCAGCGGATGTATGATGCCATTTACCGGGTACCTGAGGTTTTCGCTATCGTAAACCCTGTTGATTACTCCTCTTACCTGGTGACTTACCGTGAAAAAGCAGGTGATGTTCGTTATGACAGAGGGATTGCTTTTATGCAGCGGTATGACAAACAAAGTTATCGTAATGCATACCGGGAATTCCAGGCCGCCTTAAAATTTATACCCGGCGACCGGGATGTTATGCAGAAGATGAATGAAGCATATGACTATGCAGTTACGAATGTCGTGATATTACCCATGCAACAGCAGGGAGGATTTGTATATAGTTCTTATACAGTTGGAGGATACAATTTTGACGATCAGTTGATCCGTAATCTTCAGTACAGTAGTGGAAACGAATTTGTAAAATTTTACTCTGGCTGGGATGCCCGCAGTCAAAACATCCGGGTGGATAAAGAGGTGGAAATGAGAATGGCTACAGTTGATATTGGCAGATACCGCGACGACAGAAGCAGCAGGAAAGTATCAAAAGAAATTGTGGTAAAGGAAACCGTTTACAAACCTGATTCAGTAGTGAGAGAATATGCAAAAGTTTTTGCCACTATTACTACCACCAGGAGAACCATGCATTCTGATGCGGTGCTGCAGGTAAACGTAAGAGACGAAAATGGCCGTTGGATGTGGGGCGACAATTTTTCTGCCAATCATAACTGGAGCACTGAGTTCGCTACTTATACCGGCGATGAAAGAGCCTTAAGCGAAAGTGATAAGCAATTGGTTAACCGCCGGAGGGAATTTGCGCCTGCTGAACCGGAGATCATGAGATGCCTGATGGAAGAAATAAGTAACAATGCGCTTTACAGGATAAGAAGTCACTTTAACCAGTACTAAATAAAGTTAAAAAGGACATGAAGTTCATGTCCTTTTTCTTTTCATCTTTGCCCGGATGAA
>CAZTKV010000217.1:2479-4128 GCA_964614285.1 uncultured Chitinophaga sp.
TGGTATGCCAAATACATTCCTTATTTCACCCGGCATGGATACCAGGTGCTGATGATAGATTATCCTGGTTTTGGAAAAAGCACCGGTAAGTTAACAGAACAAAAGCTGTATGACTGGGCCATGCAGGTATATAAAATTGCCCGTAAACGTTTTTCAGCTGATAGTATAATCATCTATGGTAAAAGTATGGGTACCGGGATTGCGGCACAACTCGCTTCTGTCCGTGACTGCCGGCGGCTGATTCTAGAAACCCCTTATTATGATTTTCCCGCTGTAGTGAAACACTATCTGCCCATTTATCCTGTAAGATGGATGCTGCATTATGAAATACCGACCTGGCAATACCTGCAAAAAGTGACCGCCCCGGTATCTATTTTTCATGGTACCAAAGACAGGATCGTACCATACAAGAATTCAAAAAAATTACTGCCTTATCTCAAACAAACAGATGAAATCATTACTATAAAAGGAGGAAGTCATAACGACCTGTATCAATACAAAGAAACGCTTGATAAGATTGATTCTGTGCTGAGCTTATAATTAAACGGGCACGACATTCGGCGTTTTATTCTTTCTTATTTTTTCAGGAACTGTATGTAATATTTCCTGCCGCAGTACATCAATCAGTTTCTTCTTCACAAAATTCCGATGCACCACCAAACTTACTTCCCGCATGGGAGGTGGCTTTTTAAAATGACGTATCAGTTGTGTTTGCTTCAGTGGCATATCAAGTGTTGCCAGCTCAGGAATGATCGTTATGCCATCATTCATCTCTACCATACGCCGGAGTGTTTCAATACTGCCTGCTTCATAATCGAAATGGCTGTTTTCCCGGCTTATTTTTCTGAGCTCACATAAATTGACAATCTGTGAACGAAAACAATGTCCTTCTTCCAGCAACCATAATTTATTCGGATCAATATCCTGGGGCAACACATATGTTTTTTCATACACTTCATTCTTCCGGGATACATAAGCCATGAGTTCCTCATAAAAGAGCACATACTCTTTGATTCCAGCTTCCTGCAAAGGAGTGACCAATATCCCTGCATCAATCTTACCCTCCCGTAATCTTGAAATAATCAGTTCTGTCATCATTTCATGCACCACCAACCTGACTTCAGGATACTTTTTAGTGAACGGCTGAATGAACAATGGCAGCAGATAAGGTGCAAGAGTAGGTATGATCCCAATCCTTAATTCACCGGTAAGAATTCCTTTTTTATCCTGGATGGTTTCAAGCAGGTTGTTTCTTCCGGCCAGTATAACCCTTGCCTGTTCAATGATCTCTGCCCCCGTCTCAGTAGGAACCACTGGTTGCTTGCTGCGGTCAAATATCTTAACGTCCAGTTCTTCCTCCAGTTTCTGGATCTGCATACTTAAAGTAGGCTGTGTAATAAAACACTGTTCAGCCGCTTTGGCAAAATGACGCCAGGTATCCACGGCATTAATGTATTCAAGTTGAACAAAAGTCATACATATAGTTTTTAGCTATGAGAATATAAATTTAATCAATTTGGTTTATAATTGTATTTGACACAGTTTTGTACTATTGTCTTATTCAGGTAAAATTTATTAATAATGGAAAATAATTCTAACGACATCAGCAAGTGCCCTGTCCACAATGGAGCATTTAAAAAACCCGTTGG
>CAZTKV010000218.1:0-4124 GCA_964614285.1 uncultured Chitinophaga sp.
TCCCAAAGAACAATATTTGTATAATATCGACCAGTTAACTGATCAGATATGTATGACACTGGGTGGCCGGGCCAGTGAAGAGATTTTCTTCAATAAGATTTCTACAGGAGCCCAGAATGACCTGCAGCAAATTACAAGAATAGCCTACTCAATGGTCACAGTATACGGAATGAATGATAAAGTGGGTAATGTAAGTTTTTACGATCCGCAACAGGAAACAGCGTTTACAAAACCGTACTCAGACGAAACCGCTAAACTGATAGATAACGAGGTTCGTAAGCTGATTGACGAAGCGTATGAAAAGACAAAAGACCTGCTTACTGTGAAGAAGGCAGAAGTAGAAAAACTGGCCAATGCCCTGCTCGAAAGAGAAGTACTGTTCCAAAGTGATGTGGAAGCATTGATTGGTAAACGGCCATTTGAAGAAAAGAAATCATTGGTGGATGATGAGGTGGTCGTGGCAACACCTGTTGAGGAATCAGCAAATGTAGCAGAGACTAAAAAAGAAGAAGAAAGGTCGATGGGTGAGCAAACTGGGAATATCGGGCTTGCTCCTTCAGTTTAGTCATATTAACCCGTAATTAACGGTAATGAATATCTCTCCTTCAAAAGAAAATATTCTTAAGAAAATTCGCAAGGCGTTGAGTCATTCAACGCCTTTGCCTTTTCCACAAAGCGAAGGAACGACTCCCGTTTTTGAACCACTCCAACAGGAACCAGAGATTGAATTCGCTGAACAGTTTACCAGGCTTCAGGGAAAATTCATTTATTGTATAAACAGACAGGAACTGGCTTTTCAGTTGGGCAGCCTGGTAAAAAAACAGGATTGGCAGAAAATATACTGTGTAGAGGATAGACTCATCGAGTCTGTTGCAGCACAATTATCAGAAAGACTGGTAAAAACTGATCTCGCAACTTGTGACGTTTCTATTACGGGTTGCGAATACCTGGTGGCCAGAACCGGCTCCATAGTGATGAGTACAGCACAAAGCAGCGGACGAACTACCAGTGTATATGCTCCCATACATATCTGTATCGCTTTTACTGATCAACTGGTGTATGATGTAAAAGATGCCCTACAGGCTGCTAAAGAAAAATATGGCAATAATCTTCCTTCCCTGATCACCTTCGCCACCGGCCCCAGCCGTACCGCAGATATTGAAAAAACACTGGTGGTAGGTGTGCATGGCCCCAAAGAAGTGTATTTGTTCCTTGTTGAATCATAAATCGCCGGGCTTTAGTACTTTTATGGTATGACAAGTTCAGGTATTTATAAACTCTTTGTTTATGGCTCATTGCGCAGCGGGTTTCATAATCCTGTCTATGAGTACATCAGCCGCTATTTTACGTTAGTTGGTGAGGCTAAAGTGAGGGGTAAGCTGATTGATATGGGAACTTACCCTGCTGGCATACCAGCAGAGGATCATACTTTTATAATCGGAGAATTGTACCAGGTAAAACATGAGAATGAATTTTCCTGGGCAATTGGCCAACTGGATGATTATGAAGGGGTAAATGTAGAGGACGATGAAGAACAGTTGTATCGACGGGAAATAACCGAAGTACTTATTAATGATCAGCCTGTAAAAGCCTGGATATACTGGTATAATGGTGATGTGAGCGACAGGCCTGTTATTGCATCAGGAGATATGATGGAATATCTCAATCATAAAAAATCGCTATGAGATTTACTACTACTTCACTGCTTATTGTGAGTTGTATTTTTCTCTTACCATCCTGCGAGTTTAGTTGCTCTGTCGGGGATAAAGATAAAAATACAGCTACAACAACATTTTTAGAAGATCAGCCCCGTATTTATAATAAGATCATGATGGAGGCAAAAAAACTGAAAGTGCAAAAGGCCTATCTTCTTTTAGATAATGGGGATGCAGTACCGGAAAATAACGGGGTTGACTTTAAAAATCCGGTGAAAATGATAATCAAAATAGATAGTGGGTGGACAGAAAAAGACGGTAAAGTAATGATTGGTGCATCTGAAAAAATAGTGACAGAAAATGGAACTGTATTGGTTGATGAACCTGATCTGTTCGCCAATAATACCGGCGCCAGCCCGGAAGATGCAAAAACAATTTCTTTAACTGCCAGTATAACAGTGAGAGAAGGAGCTCCCCCCACATCATTTACTGTATCGTTCAGGATATGGGACAAGAACGGTGAGGGTCAGATAGAAGGCAATTACAAGTTATATACTAAATAATTCAAACGCTTTGGCGTTATCCTGAAAATCCAACGTGGCTAACAAAATTTACTTCCTTTCAGACTTTCACCTGGGTGCACCTGATCATGCAAGTAGCCTCGAAAGAGAGAAAATCATCGTTCAGTTCCTGGATAAGATAAAGCATGATGCTGCGGAAATATTCCTGGTCGGCGATATGTTTGATTTCTGGTATGAGTACAGGAAAGTAGTTCCCAAAGGTTTTGTACGGTTATTAGGTAAACTGGGTGAATTGGCAGATGCAGGAATAGTTATGCATTTCTTTGTTGGTAATCATGATATGTGGATGAGGGACTATTTTCAACAGGAGTTTAACATGCCGGTCTATTTTCACCCAAAAGAGTTTGAGCGCAATGGTAAGAAGTTTCTTATAGGTCATGGCGATGGATTGGGTCCGGGCGATCATGGCTATAAACGGCTGAAACGAATTTTTCGTAATCCCGTAAGTAAATTCCTTTTTGGCATATTTCCTCCTATGCTCGGTATGGGGTTGGCTAATTATCTCAGCCGGAGAAGCCGGGCACAAACAGGGGCTTCGGAAGAAATTTTCCTGGGGGAAGATAAAGAATGGCTTATCATATATTGTAAAGAGGTATTGGCAGAAAGAAAAATTGATTTTTTTGTTTTTGGGCATAGACACCTTGCTATTGATTATCGTCTGAATGAGGACAGCCGTTATATTAACCTGGGAGACTGGATCCACTATTACACATATGCAGTATTTGATGGATCTGTTATGGAGCTAAAATCCTACATGGGAAATGAACATAAAATTATTCGTCATTGAATAAACTACTCATCATATTGTGTATTGGTTTCATGATGCCTGCAACAGGAATTAGCCAAAAGGATACTACTTTTCGGGTAGTAAGGACTTTAAAGGGTGATATCGTTGATTTTACAGTTGATAACCTGGATAATGTTTATATACTTAATAGCCGTAACCAGGTAAAAAAATATAATGTAAATGGGGATTCAGTAGCAATTTACAATGATATAAGAAAGTATGGAAGAGCCACCCTCATTGATGTCTCGAATCCTTTGAAGGTGCTGCTTTATTACCGGGACTTTGCCACTGTTGTCATGCTGGATCGTTTTTTGAATGTGGTAAATATTGTGGATCTCCGGAAGCAGAATATTTTCCAGGCAAAAGCA
This sequence comes from uncultured Chitinophaga sp., assembly GCA_964614285.1. Classification (GTDB taxonomy): domain Bacteria; phylum Bacteroidota; class Bacteroidia; order Chitinophagales; family Chitinophagaceae; genus JJ008. Next base: position 3,392 of record CAZTKV010000218.1, read on the forward strand.
ATTGCCCAGTCGTATGATAATAAAATATGGGTATTTGATGAGATGGAAAACAAGCTGAAAAAAATAGATGAAGACGGTAAGTTATTACAGGAAACTCCCGACTTCAGGCTCTTTATGGATAAGACGATAGTGCCGGTAGAAGTGGCGGATGAAAATAAGTATGTATATCTGTATGACTCAACGGCAGGGGTGTATGTATTTGATTATTTCGGAACCCTGAATAATGTCATCATGATTCATCACTGGCAGAATTTAAAAATTACTGGTAATTATATTTTCGGTTCCCGTTCAGATACACTATTCCGTTACGAGATAAGTACATTCCTGTATGACGAATGGAAAATACCTGAGCAAGTAAAGGGAGCAAGCACATTTAATTTTACTACTTCCCGGTTGTATGCGCTTAGAAAGGAATGTGAAAAAGAACAGAACTGCATTTCGATTTATGCTATTCGCTAAGGTCGTCAGGATAGAATTCAATATTTTTATAGCCAAAAATCTTATCATTTGATGAATGATTTCATGCAACAAATATGGTGGGACAACGCCGTAAAGAATTATTTTATAGCTGGCGGGGTCATATTGTTTATGTGGCTGTTCATGCGGTATATTTCCCGTTATGTTGCCGGTTTATTATTTAAGATTGTTCACCGGGTATGGGAAAATGTAGATAAGCAATCATTCACCAGCCTGGTGATGAAACCACTTGGCTTTTTCCTGCTGATACTTGTTA
>CAZTKV010000219.1:0-4118 GCA_964614285.1 uncultured Chitinophaga sp.
GCCACAGCTGCGGGCAGAAATAATTTTATCAAAGATGTGATGGCAAAAGTGCGGCAATACAATCTTGACGGGGTAGACATGGACTGGGAGTTTCCAACCACTACAGATGGAACAGATGCCACTTTTACGCTTATGATGAAAGAGTTGTCTGATTCTCTGCACCGGGATGGCCGTTATTATCTGTCTTGTGCTATTACTGCTGGCAAATATGCGGGAGGCATCAGGGATGCGATACGGGATGAACTTTTTCCGTATGTCGACTTCTTCAATATAATGGCCTATGATGATTTCAGTACTTCTGTTCCCTATAAGCACCATAGTGACTATGCATTGGCCCAAACCTGCCTGAATTATTGGCTAACCACCAGGGGAATGCCACCGGCAAAAGCCGTACTGGGATTACCGGCGTATGGACGGCCGTCGGGTATCACTCAAACAGGAACGATAAAAACATATAAGGATATACTCTTAGCCGGAGGCAACCCGCAATATGATTCAGCGGTAGTATCATCCAGCAGTTTTCCCTCTTATACGGTGTATTACAATGGCCAGTATACAGTGAAACGGAAGGCAAAACTTGCCAAGGATATTGCTAACGGAGTAATGTTATGGGAAAAATGGCAGGATGCCGCTGATGTAAACTCCTTACTGAAAGCTGCTTGTGATACAGTGGGCCGGGCATACTGATAAAGATTTTTACTTCCTTTTTTTATAAAAAAAGAACCGTGAAGACGGAGATAAAATCACACTGGTTCAATTTTTGCGCCTGCTGCTACAGAATTTATTCAGTTTGTTCAGGTTTACATATTAAATATTGCTATTCTTTTTAAGAAAAAATGTACCTTCATTGAAAGAATCCTTGTTATGAAAAAAATCTACTCGAAAGCTTCATTGCTTACTGTATTTACATTGCTTGTGGTGTCACTGAATGTGAGATCACAATGTACTCTCAACTATCTCTTAAACCCCAGTTTTGAAAGTCCTGCTGCACCTGGCCTCGGTAATAACTTCTTTGCAACAATACCGGATTGGACGATAACCGGGGGACTTACTGCCAATGTGGTGCAGGTAAATGGTACTGATTACGTGGGAGGGCCCAACACAGCTGCTGCCGGAATTCAATACCTGGATGTACTTGGAACTACTACTATCACTCAAACCTTTGTCTTGGGTTGTACTGCAGATTTAACTTTCAGGGGAGATTTCTCTGCCCGTGAGGGTGGTGCAAGCTGGACAGCCTCCATAGAAATACTCAACTCCTTAAGTGTTGTGGTTGCCACTTCTACAACAAGGGCTTTCACTGGAGCGGACGCAGACTTAGCTGATCCCCCCGGTCCCGATGCTGTTTGGTACACTTTGTCCGGAACAGCTACCGCATTACCAGCCGGTACCTATACTTACAGAATTAATTTAGATGACGACGGTAATTTTGATAATGCTTTTTTATGTGCTGATCCCGGTTGTTTATTACCTGTAAAACTGAAAGCATTTGATGTAAAGCTTAACGATTGTGTTGCCAATCTTAAATGGACAGCAGAATCAGAAACTAATTTTGACAAGTATATAGTAGAATACAGCCAGAACGGGACAGATTATACCGCTATCGGCACCGTGAATTCATCAGGATCGAGAGATTATAGTTTTACTCATATACCGGCAACGGGTAAGGCATTTTACCGGTTGAAAATGGCAGACCTTGATGGTAAATTATCATACAGCAAGATATCAGTACTGAATATCAATTGTGGTAAGAGCACCGCACTGGTATATCCCAACCCGGTGAATGATGTGCTGAATGTGAACATCAGTAAATCATCAGCGGGCAGTGTGGTAACAGCATCGTTGTATGATGCAGCCGGCAGGCTGATGGTGAGAAGGCAGTTGTCAAACGGAACGAATGCGATAGATATGCGTTCAATGGCAAGCGGCCTGTATAACCTGGTACTGATCCAGGATGGTGAAGTGACCACCTATAAGATCAAACGATAATTTGAATTCAACCAAAATCGTAATTATACGAAAAATGTCTTCCTGTTTTGGAAGACATTTTTTTTACTTTATATTTGTTGCAATCCTATCAATAATCACCCCCCAATATAAGACGGCGAAAAACTTTTTTTAGTAAAATGTGTCCTTACTATATTTAACTAAATAAACCTTGTATGAGAAAATTTTACCAAAGCACTGCATTTTTACTGGCCTTAACTGTTTCTTTTTTTTCTATCCGTGGTACTGCACAATGTACTATCAATTACCTGCAGAACCCGAGTTTTGAAAGCCCTGTAACAGTTGGCTTGGGGAATCATTTTTATGACGTCAATTTATTCCCAATACCTAACTGGACTATATCCAGCAATTTTACCGCAAATATTATCCGTACAGATGGTGTAACGGACTATGGTGGTGGTCCCAATGCTGCTTCAGATGGAGTGCAATACCTTGATGCACTGACAGGAAATACCACAGTACTGATCAGTCAGACATTTGACCTTGGCTGTACAGCCGATATTACTTTCAGCGGTGCCTTTTCTGCCCGTGACGGAGGAGATACATGGGATGCTTTTATTGAAATAGTGAACTCATCTAACGTAGTGGTAGCTACTTCTACAATAAGAACTTTTACTCCGCCGGATGTTGATGCTCCTGTACCACCTGGCCCCGATGCTGTTTGGTACACTTTGTCCGGAACAGCAACCGGATTACCAGCCGGTACCTATACTTATCGTGCCAGCATGTATGACGATGGCAATTTTGATAATGCTTTTTTATGTGCCAGCCCCGGTTGTTTATTACCTGTAAAATTGAAAGCATTTGATGTAAAGCTTAACGATTGTGTTGCCAATCTTAAATGGACAGCAGAATCAGAAACTAATTTTGACAAGTATATAGTAGAATACAGCCAGAACGGGACAGATTATACCGCTATCGGCACCGTGAATTCATCAGGATCGAGAGATTATAGTTTTACTCATATACCGGCAACGGGTAAGGCATTTTACCGGTTGAAAATGGCAGACCTTGATGGTAAATTATCATACAGCAAGATATCAGTACTGAATATCAATTGTGGTAAGAGCACCGCACTGGTATATCCCAACCCGGTGAATGATGTGCTGAATGTGAACATCAGTAAATCATCAGCGGGCAGTGTGGTAACAGCATCGTTGTATGATGCAGCCGGCAGGCTGATGGTGAGAAGGCAGTTGTCAAACGGAACGAATGCGATAGATATGCGTTCAATGGCAAGCGGCCTGTATAACCTGGTATTGATCCAGGATGGTGAAGTGACCACCTATAAGATCAAACGATAATCTTTATTGTATATTATTGAAAGTAAAGGTCTCCTGAAGCCAGGAGACCTTTTTATTATTTCACTTCGTAACAATTCAATTAAAAGAAGTGTAGTTATCAGCAGGATTGTCAGCCGGTGCTCTGTTTATCTCTGCCACATTATTTTTTAGCAGTGTATTCGTTTCGCAATTATCACCATCACAACAGGGCAACGCATTGGTCTTGCAAACAGGACATTGGTAATGCCCATGCACATGAACAAGTGAAACGTTGTGACCGCAAAAAAGACAGGTTTGGTTTTTCATGATACCAGCTTATTCAACAGGAGTATTTAATACCTGCCAGAGCAGGTCCTTCAATTCTGTCAGACCTTTATTGGTAACAGATGAGATAAAAAGATGCGGAATATTTTGGGGTAATTCTTTTTCAATAGCTTCTTTGAGTTCATTATCCAGCATATCGCTTTTGCTGATGGCAATAATGAATTGTTTGTGCAACAACTCGGGATTGTATTGCTCCAGCTCATTTACCAGGATATCAAACTCTTTTTTATGATCATTACTGTCGGCAGGAATTAAGAACAGCAGTACAGAATTTCGTTCAATATGCCGCAGGAACCGGTGCCCCAGTCCTTTTCCTTCTGCTGCACCTTCAATAATACCCGGAAGATCAGCAATACAAAAACTTTTTCCATCCCTGTATTCCACCATTCCAAGGTTAGGGGTGATGGTGGTAAAAGCATAGTTGGCAATTTTCGGTTTGGCGGCGGTGATGACTGAAAGCAGGGTTGATTTGCCGGCATTCGGAAAACCAACTAATCCTACGTC
>CAZTKV010000220.1:0-4113 GCA_964614285.1 uncultured Chitinophaga sp.
GCATTGTTCAATCCTGTTTTACTCAAACTATACGTAAAGCTGAGCAAAAAGAACTGGCGAAGCGTCAACACCCTGCTGTCTTCGATATAGCTGTTGCTTGTATTACGGCTGATACCTACATTTTTATTCAGCAGGTCTCTTGCACTGAATTTCAATTCACCCCGGTTGAACTTCAGCATTTGTTTGCTGATGCTGGCATTCCATAAAGGCACTTTCACATTAAATCCTGCTGCCCGCTGGCTATTAATCACATAACTGAAATCAGTAGCAAAGAAAAATCCTTTAGGCATTTCCCAGTCAAGCGAGGCGGTGTACTCCTGCGAAAGATACCTATTGTTAAAAGAAGGCTGCAATGAGTATGTTGTATTATTATGATTGATGCCGGCTCCTAGCATAATATTCAGTTTTGCCGTGGGGTTCATATCCAGTCTCACATCGGGCCCCAGTGTCAGCGTTTTAATAATATTGGTCCCAATACTTCCGGCCTGTGTATTGGTGAGTTGCTTGCTATTGCTATAACCAACTACACTGCTCAGTTCAATACTTCCTTTCAGAAAACGAACAGGCATACTGTAACTAATATTACTGTTCAGGTTATATACGCCGCTTACATTAACAGGTTTTGTTTTTCTTATCCCGGTTTGCTGGTTTAGCGAATCGTAGTTAACAATTTTATTCTTCGTTGCCTGCATTGTAAAGAACAGGAACAGGTTTTTATTCTTGTAGGGGCTCACCATGGTCAGGCCGGTCTGCAACATGTGATTATACTCTTGTTTCAGATCAGGATTACCCTCCCGTATGTTCAGCGGATTGGATATATCCGGCACCGGTTGCAATTGTGACATGGATGGCTGATTGGTGGAAGTGTTATAAGTGAGAGACAAACTCCTGAACCTGGAAAAATTATACTGGAATCTTGCGTTAGGTAAAAAATTCCGGAAAGTCTTATTGATTACTGAATCTTTAATACCGCTGGTGACCCGTCCCTCCAGTTTGGCCTGTTGCCAGGTAACACCGACAGCGTAGTTATATTTTTTCCGTTGTGTCCGGATGCGAACACCCCCGTTGGTGTAACCGTATGTGTTTTCAAAATCATTGCTGAGTTGCGAATTCAGTTCATCATACTTTCCATTATTCTCATTATAGTCAAAAGTTTCTTTATCAGAAGTGCTCCGGGTATTGCTTTTTCCTGCACTCAATTCCAGTAAAGATCTCTTCCAGAGTGGCTCTGTATATACCGCCCTTGCCGTATAGCCACGAAGATCCCCGGTAGTAATGCTTTGCTGATTAAGTGTATCCTTTCTGAATAAAGACCCGTTTGGATTATAAAAACTATTGACAGACGAAAGGCTGCCATCTCCCTCACTTTCATTTAATGTGGTTTGTAACGAGAGAGAGAATGTTCTCCCTTTTCGGGCAAACTTTCTCCGCCAGGTTAAATCATTTCGAAAATTATATCCCTCGCTGCCAGAACGGTTGTTACTGAATCCTTCATTGATCAATGATTGTTGCTCCGATAAAGTCTGATAATCACTCTGAGATCTGTTATTTGTTTTCTGGTAACTAAAAGAAGGATTAATGCGGATGGAATTCATCGAATCCACCTGGTACAGCATGTTTAGGTTAAACCGGTGTGAATTAGTAAGATTATCTGCATAGGTATTCACATTATAATAGGAAGTGTCGGGCAAAACATATTGCCGCTGAATATGACTCTCTGTATTGGGATTGTACCGGTTGTAAAAATAATTACTTTGAAAATCCAGCTTGTTACCAATAATATTATTATAGTTCAATCCGCCACCCCATGCAGTAATAATACCGCTGTTCCGGTTGCCCCCATTCATTCCCATAGCTGATGCGTCCTGGCTGGAAATATTGATATTAATATTCCCGCCTCCGCCACCCCGCTGCATACGGGCCATTTCGCCGGTAAAATTCAAAATATCCATAAAAGAAAATCCTTCTGCATTGGTATTGTTGCCCATACCGATGGCAGAGAATTGCCTGGCCCCTTTAAATGAATTGACATTGAATTTTCCTTCGTATCGTTCTTTGTTTCCGGCTCCGGCATTCACCTTGCCAAACATTCCCTTCTTTTTATCTTTTTTCAGCTTCAGGTTGATTGTTTTTTCATAATTGCCATCTTCAAATCCTGTTAGCTGTGCCTGGTCGCTTTGTTTGTCATATACCTGTACTTTGTCTACAGCATCAGCTGGCAGATTCTTTGTAGCAATTTTGGGATCATTACCAAAAAACTCTTTTCCATCTACGAGCACTCTGCTCACGGTTTCCCCTTGTGCTTTGATGGTACCATCCTTCTCCACTTTTACACCGGGAAGTTTTTTCAGGAGTTGTTCTACACTGGCATTGGGCTGTGTTTTGAATGATCCGGCATTGTACTGGATAGTATCGTTGATCAGGGTGACAGGCGGCGCTTCATTAGCCAGCACCACTTCTTCCAGTACTTTGGCTTTATCATTCATTACCACATTTCCAAGGTCTGTATTTTTTGTGGCCTCGGATATAGAAAAATATTTATTGCTGTTATGATAATTAACATGGGTGATAAGCAGGCGGTAATCACCATTGGCAAGACCCTTTAACTCAAAGCGTCCGTCACTTCCTGTCATAGTAAATGTAACCAAAGAGGAATCTTTTCTTTCCAGTACAGTAACTGTGGCTGCGGAAACAGCTTGCTTACTGATAGTATCAAAAGCTACTCCCTTTACAGAACCATTTTTCTGGGCTGCGGAAGAAATAGTAATGCAAATGGCAAGAAGTAAAAAGTAAATAGATCTCATAGCTAACCTGGTTTCAGCTACGAAAATATTCTTACCTCACCGTATTAGTGGTTAAAAGGGCTTGGTTTAATGTTAATGAAGGTTAAAGAATACAGAGAATAAAGAGTTCTACTCTTCAGTGGCTTTGCCTCTCTCGTCATCCTCCCTTTCCCTGTCGTACACCAGTATCTTTATTTTCCACTCCATAGGAGCCTGGTACTGTAGCGATAACTCTACTTTTAGCTTTTTAACGGCCTCTTCAACAGGATCTAACGAAAAAAGAATTGAGGTAAATTTCATTTCTTCCTGCGGTGATTTATATTCCGCTTTCAGCCGGAAATTTTTTTGACCACTACTTACTGAAAGATTGTTGATCTGGTTGTATAATGATTTGAATTTCTTTTTTGCTTCCTCAAAATCTTCGGTAGTAATCATTAGTGCCTGCCAGCTTACCACTCCTTCTCTTTTGGCAGAATAGCGGGTTACAAAAGTTTCTTCAGCACCATTTACTTTAAAATTGCAAAAATAATCGGTTGACTGTTCGTTAAGCGTCTTCACTTCGCCCATCAGGTTGATAAACCGGTTCGGGTAATCTTCAATCACTTTTTTAATATCCCCTCCTATGCCATTACCAACAACAGGAAGTTTTAATTGCGCAACAGCAGCACCAGAAATTAAAAATGAAATAGTAAGAAGAACAAGTGTTTTTACTGATTTTTTCATGCGTACGGGATTTAACGGGCTTGTAACATAGCCCAATATTATTAAAATTTAATTTTATTGCATACTTTTAATAGGAATTCAATCGTTAACCCTTAGTAAATTATCCAGCATATGAAGAACAGACATCTTGTACATCATCATGAATCGGCGAAAATCTATCGCCATTATTACAGACCTTCTTTTAATATTATCCGTTTACTGAAAGCTGTTTTAGCTGTTTTTATTTCCGGTTCATCAGCGGCAGCGGCCAATCATTACAGAAGGCATTAACTATTTCTCTACTAACCCTTACTATACTAAAAGGGGCTCACATAAGTGAAGCCCCTTTTTATATTTCGAAAAGTATAGCCTGTTAGTTCACTCGTACATCCCGCATTTCCCGCTGCATAAAGCGGGGCATTCCCGGCATTCCCTGTGGCTGCTGCTGATTTTTACCACCCATCCTGTTCAGGCTGAAGAGGAAGCTGACCATAAAATATCTTTTCAGTACCATGCTCCTCGTATCCTGAATGTAGTTGTCGCCGGTGTTACGGGTGATACTCTGGTTCTGATTCAGTATATCATTTACAGAGAATTTCAATTCCCCGTTCTTATTCTTAAAGAGTTG
>CAZTKV010000221.1:0-1351 GCA_964614285.1 uncultured Chitinophaga sp.
ATCAAGCATCCGGAAGATGGGGCAAAGGAAGGAGCAGAGTTTATACAACGGCATATTATCAGGGTTACAGAAAGGGCTTTTGATGATTTTGCTTCAAGCGGTACAGATGAAAAAGTAAACCGTATGTTGTTGGGATTAGACTAAAAACTATATTCGCATTACTTTCATCCTAAATATTTAAACAATGAAAAAATGTATTCTGTCTCTTGCTTTTTTAGCTTTATTAGCTGCTTGCGGCGGCGGTTCCGGGGAGAATAAAAGCAAGTCAGGCGCTGCTGATGTTTCAAAAGATCCTGTATATCAAAAAGGATTGGAGCTGGTTGCCAAAAGTGATTGCCTGACTTGTCACAAAATTGATGATGTATTTACCGGACCCAGTTACAGGCAGATTGCAGAAAAATATGCAGGAGCTTCCGATGCAATGATAACAGAGCTTGCACAAAAAATAATTAAAGGCGGTAATGGAGTGTGGGGTTCTGCACTTATGACACCGCATCCCGCCATCTCGCAGCAAGATGCGGAGGCTATGGTAAAATATATTCTTTTACTTAAAAAATGATATTTATGAAGAACATACTGGCTTCCGCGGTAGTACTCATTGCAATGATATCTTGTAACGATAATGATGCTTCCGGAAATGCTACCGGTACAGATACCACTGGTAAAAAAATTGACCTGGCTATGAATAAACTGACTGATCAGCAAAAAGCAGATGGCTGGCAATTATTATTTGATGGAGAAAGTACCAAAGGATGGCATAAGTATGGCGGTAAACCTGTAGGCAGTGCGTGGAAAGTGGCTGATGGTACATTGTATCTTGATACAACTATAAAAGAGAATTGGCAGATCAAGGATGGCGGAGATATTGTGAGTGATTCTGCCTTTGAGAATTTTCACCTGAAACTGGAATGGAAGATTGCCAAAGATGGTAACAGCGGCATCATGTTCTATGTGCATGAAGATACAGTGAAATACAAATGGCCTTGGGAAACTGCTCCCGAAATGCAGGTGCTTGACAACAATGGGCATCCTGATTCAAAAATCATAAAACACAGGGCTGGTGACCTCTACGACCTGATTTCCTGCAGTAAAGAAACGGTAAAGCCAGCTGGTGAATGGAACCTGGCTGAAGTGAAATGTGTAAATGGCAAACTCGACTTGTTCCTTAATGGGGAAAACGTGGTTTCAACTACTTTGTGGGATGATAACTGGAAGAAATTAGTGGCAGGAAGCAAATTTGTCAAAATGCCTGATTTTGGGACTTATAAAAAGGGTAAAATAGGTTTGCAGGATCATGGCAACACAGTATGGTACAGAAATGTGATGATCAGGAAAATGTAGTTGATATTTT
>CAZTKV010000221.1:1451-4097 GCA_964614285.1 uncultured Chitinophaga sp.
TATTGAGAGGAGTATGTATTGTAATTTATTCCACTTTGGCGATTTTGAGCACATTGGTAGGAAGGTGAAGATGTATCGGAGTACTTCCGGTACTTACTATCACATCTCCATTTTTTACAAAACTTCTTTCTTTAAGAATATCGATCTGGTCAGAAAAAATATCATCCAGACTTTCTTCTTCATCATAGTAGAAGGCTCTAACACCCCAGCTAAGACTGAGCTGATTCACCAATGATCTTTCTTTGGTGAAAATGTATAATAATGCTTTTGGGCGATAGCTGCTAAGCATAAACCCCGTATAACCACTCTGAGTCATTCCGATTATAGCATCAGCATTTACATCTTCTGCCAGTTTACATGCATTATAACAAATAGCATCACTCAGGAAAGATGGAGAATGTGCCTGGGGTCTCAGCATTTCCTCCCTGTTATAATCATACGCATTGGATTCAATTTTCATGATTATTTTAGTCATTGTTTCAACAACCAGTCTGGGATATTTGCCAGTTGCTGTTTCGCCACTCAGCATCACAGCATCTGCTCCTTCCAGCACGGCATTGGCCACATCAGTGATCTCACTCCTGTTGGGTTTGGTTCTGTCGATCATACTTTCCATCATCTGTGTGGCTACTATAACAGGCTTGGCGCGGTGCAGGCATTTTTTAATAATATCTTTTTGGATGAGCGGGACTTCTTCAACCGGTAGTTCCACTCCCAGGTCACCACGGGCAATCATCACACCATCACTTTCAATAATAATATCCCTGAGATTGGTGATTGCCTGGGGCATTTCAATTTTTGCTATAACTTTTGCTTTATGCCCCGCGGATTTTATCCTGCGTTTAAGATCAATGATGTCTTCGGGGCTTCTTACAAATGAAAGAGCCACCCAGTCCACCCTTTGCTTCATTATAAAATCAAGGTCAGTAAGATCTTTTTCTGTCAATGAAGGCAATGATATTGCAGTATCAGGAAGGTTTACTCCTTTCTTAGGTAACAGCGTTCCTCCTAATGTTACCATCACTTTTACTTCTTTGTTCTTTGTGATCTCTTTTACAACCACTTCCAATTTTCCATCATCGATCAATATCTTTTCACCAACTTTTACATCAGAATGAAGATCAGGGTATGATACATATATTTTTTCTTTTGTTCCCACTACTTTTTCATTGGAAAAAGTAAGAATATCTCCTTCGTTTATTTCAATTGCTCCTCCTTCAAGATCACCTACTCTTAGTTTAGGCCCCTGCAAATCGGCAAGAATAGAAATATTATAAGGCTCTGATTTATTGATTTTAAAAATAAAGTCAATGATCTTTGCCTTGTCTTCATGACTGCCGTGTGAGAAATTCAGGCGAAATACATTTACACCAGCTTTGACCAACTCCAGTAATTTTTCATACGAATCACAGGCAGGGCCAACAGTTGCAACAATTTTCGTTCTCTTATAAGCATGTTGTCTTCCTGCTTCTTTGTCAAAATCTTTATGCAGGTATTTGTCAATGTTCTTGGTCATAAGTGGCAATAGATTTACATGAAGTGATCTTAATGTTCTCAGCTGGCCAGTATCTTTACAATTTTAAGCCATTCATCGCTGATCTTTCCTTTGTTTTTTACCGCTGTTTCAAGAGGGATGTAATTCATTTTGTTATTTTGGATTCCAACAAACACATTGTGCCTTCCTTCGAGTAAACACTCCACTGCATGATATCCCATGCGGCTGGCAATTAGCCTGTCCATACAGCTTGGTGCTCCTCCCCGTTGGATATGCCCAAGTATACAAACCCTGATCTCTGCTTTGGGTAAACTTTCCTGCAGTACTTTTTGTACTTCATTGGCTCCTCCAAAATCATCACCTTCGGCTACCACAATCAGATTAACCAATTTTTTTCTTCTTTCTTTTTCCTGCAGCGATGAGATGATATTGTTCATATCTGTTTTCCGCTCAGGAATTAATATATTTTCTGCGCCGGTAGCTATACCACTGTGAAGGGCTATATATCCTGCATCTCTGCCCATAACCTCAATAATAAAAATCCGATCATGAGCATCCATTGTGTCTCTTACTTTATCAATCGCTTCAACTGCGGTATTCACTGCCGTATCAAAACCGATGGTGAAATCAGTTCCTGAAATATCCTTGTCAATAGTCCCCGCCAGGCCCACACAGGGTATATCAAACTCCTGGCTAAATTTAACAGCACCACGAAAAGAACCATCACCACCAATAATAACAAGACCGTCTATTCCTCTTTTTTTCAGATTATTGTAAGCGATTTTTCTGCCTTCTGGTTCGAAGAAGTCTTTGCAGCGGGCTGTTTTAAGGATTGTTCCGCCACGCTGAATAATATTTGCTACAGAACGTCCTTCCATTTTGATAATATCATCTTCGATCATACCCTGGTATCCCCTCATAATCCCATAAACCTCAAGCCCATGGTATATACCTGTTCGAACCACTGCCCGGATAGCAGCATTCATCCCCGGTGAATCACCACCCGAAGTCAACACACCAATTTTTGAAACTTTCTTTTCCATTATTGAATTTAAAGCGGTCCAAAAATAAGCTTTTGTTCCCAATGTGTCTCAAACACACATTTGTTAGTATTTTTCAAGCCCTGCAAATATCAGTTTTATTCATATTTC
>CAZTKV010000222.1:0-4083 GCA_964614285.1 uncultured Chitinophaga sp.
CAGAAGAAAAGATTAAGTATTCTATCCCTGGCTTTCTCTTTGCCCAGCAGCTGTAAGAAAAACAAGCAGAAAACATATAATCAGCAGCACACTGTATTCTATTCCTCCCTCGGTAAGCCCCACTACAAACCAGCCGTTTTTAAAATGCACCAGTATAATACCCATCAATAATTCAAGTATAAAGAAAGAAGCTGCCAGGCGTTGCCATTTTCCTGCTATTAGTAACAAACCACACATTATCTCCAATATGGTAATGCTCCAGGCCAGCGGTACCCCCAGTGGAAAACCTTTGGATGACAGAAAGGCGCCAAAATCAACCGGCCCGTTTATGCTGAGGCGGGTAATGCCATGCGCCATCATAAAAAGAGCAATGCTGATACGAAGTACCTGTATAGCCCTGTCACCTGTTATATAAGCAGTTGGTTTCATTTTTTAAATACAAAATAAAAGACAACAACATCTACTTCATAAAAATTCAACTAACAGCTTTCTTCGGGGTATAGATGTATGAGGCTGACTATACAGAGTGAAACAGCGCAAAAACAGGGTTGTTGCACTTCATTCATTTACTATGCTATGTATTTCGGGCAAGGAAAACGGTTATTCATGATTATACTCGGTGAATCCATGACTTTTGTTGATTTTTGCCGGGATGAATTACCGGCTGCGGCTGCATATTATTTTCTGGATAGCTTATATCCTTTTTGAATCCTACCTGGAATTTGCCTGGATCAGCTCTTCCTATGCATCCGTACCGCCTTTTGACAGGTGGCTGATGGCTCTTTACGGAGAAGCTACTTTGTGCATTGTCAAAATTCCGCTGAGCTATTTTATTGTATACCTGCTCAACAACCTGTCGGTTAAGATAAAGAATGCGTTTGTGTCATTATCCATATCAGTGATCGCTTTTGCTGTGGCTATCGCTATTTACCGGTTACTGGTCATTTACCTGGTACTGCCTTATATGTATCACGAAAAGACCGGGCCACAGTTCCTTTTCACACTTGACCGTATCACTTCTTCTTTCCTTGACCTGGTATTTATTGTGGGAGTGGTGGTGGCTGTAAAACAATACCGGTTGTCACAGGCAGCGAAGGAAAATGAAAAACAACTGGTAAAAGATAAACTGGAATCGGAGCTGAAATTTCTCCGTACCCAGATGAATCCTCATTTTCTTTTTAATACGCTGAATAATATTTATGCACTGGCAAGAAAGAGATCAGAAGATACGGCAGATGTGGTGATGCGGCTTTCCAAGCTGCTTCGTTTTATGCTCTACGAATCAGGCAGCAGTACTATCACCATTGCAGAAGAGCTGCGGGTGCTGAATGATTACCTGGAATTAGAAAAGATCCGCTACAGTGAGCGGCTTACCATTTTGTTTACCAAATCAGTGGATAACGAAGCGCAGCCAATAGCCCCGCTTATACTGCTGCCTTTTGTAGACAATGCTTTTAAACATGGCGCCAGTGAGTCCCGTTTTGATTCTTTTGTTCATATCAATGTGCAGTTAAAACAGGGACAACTGGTGTTTACCGTGGAGAACTCCAAAGATGAAAATGGCGTTACTGAGATCAGGGAAAATATCGGGTTGAAGAATGTTCGGCGGCAACTGGAACTCATGTATCCCGAACATACGCTGGCAGTAGAAAATGACAGGAACAGTTTCAAAATTTTATTGACAATAAATTTGCTGAACCATGCAACAATATAAATGCCTGATAGTGGAAGATGAACCTTTGGCGGCGGAAGTATTGCAGGATTATGTACGGCAGGTTCCTTTTCTTTCTTTAAGAGCTGTTTGCCCGGATGCTATTTATGCTATGGAATTATTACAGCAGGAAAAAATAGACCTCATCTTCCTCGATATTCATTTGCCCAAACTAAAAGGACTGGATTTTATAAAAACATTGAAACACCCTCCGCATATTATCATTACTTCAGCGTATCATGAATATGCACTGCAGGGCTATGAATATAATGTAGTGGATTATTTGCTGAAGCCGGTGGAGTTTGCAAGGTTTCTTACAGCCGTGAACAAGCTGAGGCAGCTTTCATCCGGTGAAACGGTCGTATCCGTTCCGGCACCTGCCGAAAGGAGTTATTTATTCTTCAATGTAAGTAAGAAAAAGGTGAAGGTATTCCTTGATGAGATACTCTATATTGAAAGCCTCAAAGAATATATACGTATCGTTACCAAAACAAAATCAATTCTCACCAAGTTTCAGTTGGGCCAGATAGAAGAAATGCTTGAAAAAAACAATTTTATCAGGATACATCGCTCTTTTATAGTGGCAAAAGATAAAATTGATGCCTTTACAGCCACGGATGTGGAAATAGACGGCAAGCAAATTCCGGTAGGAAGAAGCTATAAAGAACTGGTGCAATCTGTATTAGGAATTGCCGGTAGCTGATCTCTTCCATAAGTCTTAGATGTAATCTTATTATCCTGTTTGTATCAGGTGATCACAGCCATCAACAACAGGTTTCTTCCTATCAAATACTGTTACCGGCTTATTAATTTTTTTTAGCGGTTTTAACTCTCCTTTATTGACGATACTATGCTGTTCGTTGAATAGGCATAGTCGTGCAGCAGCATAAAAATAATTTCACTTCTCTGTCCATGTGAACATCACTCCTTCACAGGATTTTATTTAACAAAAAGCTAAACGACATGAGAAAAATTGTATCACTGCTTACCATGCTGCTGTTACTTGCTGCAGTAGCTGTTGGTCAGAACCGGACAATTACCGGTACTGTAACAGATGAAAGAGGTGAACCATTACCCGGAGCCTCTGTAAAATTAAAAGGAACCCGGACAGGTATTGCTGCAGATAACAATGGCCAGTTCCGTATTTCGGCCAAAACGGGTGATATCTTAATTGTATCCGGGGCAGGTCTTGAAGCAACTGAGACCACGGTGGGCGCCGGAAATACCATCACTATACAGGTAAAACGTACCGTGATCGCCGGAACAGAAGTAGTCGTCACTGCACTGGGACAAACCCGCCAGCCTAAAGAGTTGGGATATGCTGTATCCAAGGTTAAATCGACAGAACTTACACAGGCAAAAGCAGTGAATCTTCAGAACGGTTTGACAGGAAAAGTTTCTGGCCTGAATGTACAAACAGTGAACAACGGTGTATTTGCTGATACGAGACTTACGCTTCGTGGTATCCGTTCACTGACTGGCAACAACCAGCCGATGCTGATATTGGATGGTGTGCCCATTGCATTAGGTTATTTGAATTCTATCAATCCTAATGATATCGTGGATGTAACGATTTTGAAATCTGCGTCTGCCACAGCGATCTACGGTCCTGATGGGGCTAATGGTGCGCTGGTGGTTACTACTAAAAAAGGCAGCAGAACAAAACCTCAGGTAAGTGTGGGACATACTGTACAGGTTGAAAGAGTTTCCTTCATGCCGGAGATGCAAACACAGTTTGGATCCGGCTCTTCTGTTGATCAGTTCGGATATGGGGTATATGATCCGATAGAGAACCAGTGTTACGGTGATGAGTTTGATGGTTCTGTACGCCAGATCGGCCGTGATGGTCCTAATGGTGAAAAGTATTTGGTGGAATATTTAGCAAGACCCGGTGAAAAAAAGAAATTCTGGAACACCGGTATCACCAACCAGACAGATGTTTCATTCTCTACCGGTGATTTCTACCTGAGTGCGCAAAATGTATTGATCCAGGGCATCATGCCAAAAGACGTTAACCGCAGGGTTTCTGTTCATATGGCTGCCAATAAGGAATACAACAGGTTCAAAGCTGCATACAGCATCAATTATACTAAAGGAAATTTTGATGTAACATCAGGTTCAAATTTTGGTAACGGCCGTGACTTTACTGTCTACTGGAATCTTATAAACACACCGCAACAAATTCCGATCACAAGATTTAAGGATTGGAGAAATAATTACTGGTCCAGTCCGGATGGTTACTTTAATGATTACTATTCCAATCCCTATTTCATGATAGATAATTTCAGGAATGTAGGAAGAACAGAAGATATCTTCGGAAACTTTGAACTGAACTTTAAAGCTACCAACTGGCTTACGTTCACTTACCGTTT
>CAZTKV010000223.1:0-4064 GCA_964614285.1 uncultured Chitinophaga sp.
CTGGGCAGCTTTTGCCACACAACTGCAACAGATAAGGAGTGATAACGACTTCTGAATCTTACCCCGATATTATTATTTTCCGTGCAACGATTGACATAATCCCGTTGTCAGTCACTTCGTATAAGCGATCATGGATGAACGCCAATTGGTAAAAGACTGCCTGAAGGGTAAGCCGGAAGCACAACGACGGCTGTATGAGTTTTTCTCACAGGAAATGCTCGGGGTTTGCTATCGCTATACCAAATCATTAAAAGATGCCGAAGATGTGTTACAGGATGGATTTGTAAAAGTTTTTTTCAGTATAAAGCAATTCAAATCTGAAGGGCCGCTGGGTGCATGGATACGGCGCATTATGGTGAATACTGCGTTGAATTACCTGAAAAAGAACCGTAAGTACAGGGACCAGATGTATTTCGACGAAGAACCCCTGCACCTGGTAGCAGATGATAATCCCATAGTCAACCTGGAAACAAAAGAACTGGCCGATCTCATCCGGCAGTTACCGCCCGGTTACCAGGCGATATTCAACCTGCATGCAATAGAGGGATTCACTCATGTTGAAATCGGGCAGATGCTGGGTATTAGTGACAGTACTTCCCGTTCGCAGTATGCCAGGGCAAGAACATTACTGATCAGCTGGATAGAAAAAAAAACCTTGTTGGAAATAAAAAATGAGACGTATGCTGGAAAATGAATTTGAAAAACAGGTCCGGCAAAAGATGAGCGGGTTGCATTTGCAGCCCGGTACAGAAGTGTGGGAGGAAGTAGAACGCCGGATACGAAAAAAGAAAAGGAGGAGAATAATTATTTTCTGGTTTCTTCTTGCCGGATTATTTCTTGGCGGTGGCTGGTGGCTATCAGATCAGTCAGCAGAGAAAAAATCTTTAACGAAAAAAGAGCAACAGGAAATAATTGAAAAGACAACCGGCGGGGTTGAAGTAAAGCAACCTGTTGTCAATGATCATGGCGCTAAATCAGGTAACGACAAAGAAATGCCGGATCATATAATGCAAGAACAGGTTTCGGATAATGATGAACTTCCTGACAGATCCGTAATACAGGCAGGAGATGGTAGTAAAAGAAGAACAGCAAAGCAACAACAGACAAGGATAAAACAAACTAAAAACAGTTTTCCGCAGCAGACTCTTGATATTTCAAGTCATGAGAGAAGTATATTACAAACACAGCATAACGATAAGGAATCAAAAATATCAATAGCTGCTATTCCTGATCAACCGATAGAGAAACCGGCGACTGCAACAAAGATTACTGAGCCAGTAATTGACTCCGGCAATAGTAAATCAGTATCAAAAGATCAGAAATCGATTGTAGCTTCAGCAGCAGATACAACTACTACTGTCCGTGATAATAACGATACTCCTGTTGGTAAAAAGAATAAAAAAAGTAAATGGGAGATCGGTTTTTCAGGAGGGCTGGGTACAGGAAGACTGACAAATGGACAAATATCAGGAATTGGCCAAAAAAGCCTGGCCGATAATTTTTCATCAACGGCAGGATCGTTTCCGCAGGGAATGACAAGTTATGCAGATTCAATCCCCTTAACAGGAACAGCCTGGCAACTGGGTGTTTATGCTAAAAGAAAGATTGGAAAAAAAGTGGATGTTTCAACGGGGCTGAATTTTTCAACTTACACGGTGAAGCAAAGAGTGGGAGTTTTTGTTGATAGTGTACGTACGGTCAGCAACGATTTGAACTCTGTTACCTCAGGAGGATTTTACAGGCCAGGAAGTTTAAAAAATTACCCGAACAGATATTATTACCTGCAGGTGCCATTGTTGCTGCACTGGCAGGTGAACAGGGGAGAAAAATTACCTCCGCTGGTTTGGGAGAATGGATTGGCGGTTTCATTCCTGGTGGGTAGTGATGCTGTGGTATATGACAGGGGCGGCCGTATTTTTTTCAAGGATAAGAAAGTTTATAATACAGTTAACCTGGTGTATCAGTCTGCTTTCATGACCAGGTTGTTTAAAGAAAAGAAACATCCGTTATCAATTGGAGTATCTTACCAGTATCATATCAGCCGGCTACAAAAAACCAACCCGCCTGATTTTAATTACTTGAGTTCATTTGGTATAAAACTAAGCTGGGTATTTAAAAAATAACCCCGGTGCAACGGTCATAAAAAAACTATTGTCAGGGTTTCAAATTGCATTTTATGAGAAAGATAATCGCACTGCCGCTCTTGTTTGTTGTAATGTCTTTTGTTCTTCAGTCATGCCTGAAGGACAAGATCATGTACACCTATACACTTGCCAGGCCGGTATATAAAGAGAAAGCAGAAGTGTATGCTAATATCAGGAGCAATGCACCGCAGGGAATCAAATCACCCGGAAAGTTGTTCATGCTGGGAAATTATATCTTCCTTAATGAGATTGATAAGGGAGTACATATTATTGACAACAGCAATCCTGCTAACCCGGTATTAAAAGCATTTATAAATATCCCCGGTAATCTTGATATCGCCGTGAAAGGAACTACCCTTTACGCCGATCTGTATACAGATATGGTGGTGGTGGATATTGCAAACCCGCTGGCAGCCCGGTTTGAAAAATTTATACCGTCTGTTTTTCCTGCAAGAAACTATTCCAACGGGTTTATTGCCGATAGTAACCGGGTAATTGTTGATTGGATCACAAAAGATACTACCGTTGAGTACAACGATTATCGTTCATGGTATAAAGCGGAAGTGATGTTGTTTAGTGCCACCGCAGGTAACAGTCAGCCAACAAATGGTGGTATGACAACAGGAATTGCAGGCTCAATGGCCAGGTTCTCTATCGTTAATAATTATATGTATTGTGTGAACGATGGGCAGCTCCGCAGTTTTGATATTACCAATACACTTGATCCGCAGCAGGTAGCCGTCAACAATATGGGCTGGGGTATTGAAACAATCTATCCTTTTAAGAATAAACTTTTTATTGGTTCCAATACGGGTATGTTCATTTATGATATCAGTTCTCCGGCTAATCCTGTCAGGGAAGGGCAGTTTCAGCATGCAAGGGCCTGCGATCCTGTAATCACAGATGGTGATTATGCATATGTAACATTGCATGACGGAAATTTCTGTGGCGGTGCAAGCAATGTACTGGATGTAGTGAATGTGATGAATCTTTCTGCCCCGTCATTACTCCGTTCTTACCCGATGACGCATCCGTATGGACTTTCCAAATCAGGTAACCTGCTGTTTATATGTGACGGGAAAGACGGGTTGAAAATGTATGATGCCGGTTTTCCCGGAAATATTACCCTGCTAAAACATATCACCGGTTTGGAAACCTATGATGCCATAGCATGGAATAATAACCTGGTGGTGGTCGCAAAGGACGGTTTGTACCAATATGATTACAGCGATCCATCCACACTGGTTCAGCGGAGTAAACTTTCAGTTACCAGGTAAAAGTATTTTATGAGGAATAGTATTATCATTATTGCGATCTTGATAGCCAGTTATCAGTCAGCTGCACAAAATAAAGCGAGGTTCTCTTCACAGAATTATGTTGGCATGCTGGCTGGCAGCAGCGAAACTGATATTCATATACAAACTATTAATGGGTTAGCTTTTAATAAATGGTTCACCGGGATAGGTACTGGGATCGACTGGTATTACTACCGGAGTATCCCTGTATTCCTGGCCGGAGAGAGAAGTTTCAATATCAAAGCCAGGAAGAAGTTCTATTTATCTGGTGCTGCCGGGGTCAATTTTCCCTGGAATGAAAATATTTATCGTGACTGGAACTGGTGGTCAGATTCTAAACTGTATCCCGGCGTATACTGGAACGCAGGATTTGGATATAAGCTGGCAGTAGGAAAACAAAATGATGCATTGTTACTTCATATTGGGTATAGTAATAAGTTCTATAAGGAAAAACTTACCGGAACATACCCCTGTCTTGTACCTCCCTGCCCGGAATACAATGAAACATTCAATTATAACCTCCGGGCATTATCCGTAAAAGTTGGTTGGGGGTTTTAACTACCGGAAATAAATTTGAGGTTTCGCTGAATGCCCTTCCATTTTGTTCGCCTCAGCGGGGAGTGCC
>CAZTKV010000224.1:0-4054 GCA_964614285.1 uncultured Chitinophaga sp.
AAAGAAGGGTTTATTTGGGTGGGCACAAAAGATGGGCTTAACCGGTATGATGGGTATACTTTTAAAGTATTCACCAACGACCCCTCTAATAATAAGAGTTTGAGCAGTAATAGCATTAATAAACTTTTTGAAGACAGTAAAGGAAGAATTTGGGTGGGTACAGAAAACGAGGGGCTAAACATTTACGATAAGAAAAGTGGCGATTTTTTAAGAATCAAACATAGTATCGCAAATCCCAATGGACTTTCGGGTAATGTTATAAAATTCATGGAAGAAACGCCGGATGGCAGAATGCTGGTAGCTGCTGATGATGGCAAATTGAATATTATCACACTGAAGGATAATTTTTTTGATAAAGATGTAGTTCCGATTATTACTGTGGTAGCAATGCCAAACAATACAAATGTGTATGGAATTGGTAATGATAAAAACAAAAATACCTGGATTGGTGGTATGGATGGCGCCGTGTATAAATTTGATGCAACAAAAAACAGGTTCACCTTATTGCCCAATGCGCAATTATTAAACAACGGATATTTGGCTAACGGGGAAGATATTTTAATTAATAGCAACCTTTACTTATATAGCGGAAACGACGTAATACCTTTATTTGACACCCATAAAAATCCGGAAGGCAATATTATTTTCAGACCCAATAGTAATTTATGGGATAAACACCACAGAGAAACATCTTTTTATGATGTAAGTGCCTGGGGACCAGGCAAACCAATTCAATGGGGGTTAAAGCTGCCTGAAAAAAGAATTATCTACCCGTTTATATTTGACAAGTCTGGTTTGATATGGTGTGGTACTGTAGGCTATGGATTAAGAAAGTATAATGTAGATAATGATAGATTTAATACCCAGCTCTATGGGTATAGCACTTACAACATACTGCCTAACACAGATGACGATTTTTTTATAGGAGATGTTGGATACCGGTGGAAACGAAGTAAAAATAAAGTAATTGAAGAAAATGCTTTTGCAAACCTACCACAGGTAACACAAATAGATAATTTTTTAATTGCAAAAACCGGTGACTATTGGTTGAAAAGCGACGATAAAGGATATTTTAAATACAACCCTGTTACTAGAAAATTAACACCCTATCCAAACATCAATAATTACAAAGGAATGGGTTCTAAACAACCCATGATGGAGGATAGTAAAAACCAGATTTGGTTCACCGGCTTAGGTGGTAATATAACGTTGCTGCATACCGCTACGGAAAAACTGGCTACGTTCAATATTAATACCAATACTGCTAAAAAATTACCGGAGTTTGCAATAGTTACAGCATTGTATGAAGATAAAAATGGAACATATTGGATCGGTACGGTAGATGGTTTTGCTAATGTGCAGTTGAGCAAAACACCGGATGCCGGAATACAAACCCAATGGTATTATACAAATAGTAATTCAAATTCTCTTAACTACAATCATGTGTCTTGCTTTTTAGACGACCCGGCTAATTCCAATTATTTATGGATAGGGACTAAAGGCGGAGGAATAAACCGGTTGGAGAAATCTACTGGCAATTTTTTTCACCTAACGGTAAAAGATGGTTTGCCCGATAATGTTGTATATGGTTTACTGGCAGATGATGCCGGCAATCTCTGGGGGAGTACAAACAGGGGAATTTTTTGCCTAAACATCTCAAAAAAGGATAGTAAAGAAAGCTATGCGTTTAGAAATTTTTCAAAAGAAGATGGCTTGCAGGATAATGAATTTAATACCAACGCATACAAAAAAATGCCCAATGGTAATTTGGCTTTTGGCGGGGTAAACGGATTAAATATTTTTAACCCAAAAGAAATATTAGCGAAGAATTATAAGCCACCGGTTTTTATAACAAACATTTTGGTGGGCAATTTGCCCGTGCTGCCAAATGATAAAACCGGGGTACTAAAAAATTCTATTGAGCAAACATCATCTATTACTCTCAATCACCTGCAGGATATTTTAACATTGGAATTCTCGTCGCTCGATTTTACTGCCCCCGCTCAGAATAAATACCGGTACCAGTTGGTGGGCATAGATAAAAATTGGGTGGAAAGCGGTACAAGACGTAGTGCTACTTACCTGCACCTGCCGCCGGGCAGTTATGTTTTTAAAGTGCAGGGCAGCAATAGCCAGGGGGTATGGAGCGATAAAATAGCAGAGTTAAACATTATTGTAAAGCCCCCCTGGTGGCGTACCTGGTGGGCTTATCTTACTTATTTGTTGTTGATAGGATTTGCTGTAAGAACATACTTTAAGTTTAGAATAAACAAAGCAAAACTGCAATCCCAATTGCATTTCGAGCAACAGGAGGCAAAACGGGTAAAAGAACTAGATACTGTTAAAACACAACTGTATGCCAATATCACCCATGAATTCAGAACACCGCTTACCGTCATTTTGGGTATGGCCAACCAGGTAAAAAATGACCCGGAAAAGCACCTGCGCACCGGGGTAGATATGATTGTTAGGAATGGAGAAAATTTATTGAACCTGGTCAATGAGATGCTTGATTTATCGAAACTGGAAGACGGCAAAATGACGCTGAACCTGATAACAGGTGATATTGTTGCTTTCCTGCGATACATCGTGGAGTCGTTTCAATCATTAGCGGCTAGTCAGCAGAAGCAGTTTCACTTTTTAGCAGATACGGATGAATTAACAGTATCTTTTGATGCGGAGAAAATAAGGCAGATCATCACCAACTTGTTTTCCAATGCGTTGAAATTTACACCGGCTTCGGGGAATGTATATGTAAGTATTTCACAGCAGGCAGCCGCCAACAACGATCAAACAACGTTGGTATTAAAAGTAAAAGATACCGGTATTGGCATACCCGAAAACCAGATTCCCCACATATTCGACCGCTTTTATCAATTAGACAACAGCCATACCCGTAAGGCAGAAGGAACAGGCATCGGGCTTTCACTCACCAGGGAATTGGTCAAATTAATGAATGGAACCATTGCTGTAAAAAGCCCGCCGGTGGGGGCAACCAAAGGAACGGAGTTTATTATTACTATCCCGTTAACCAAAGTCAATCCGGCAGATGCTGAAAACCTCGTAATACCAGCATACAAAGAAAACAGTATGCCAGTAATGACAGAAGAAAAATCAATGACCCGTTTAATTCATTCTGAAAATACCGGCAGTACCAATCCATTAATTTTATTGGTAGAAGATAATGCTGATGTAGTAGCCTACACGGCAAGCTGTTTGCCGGATTATAAATTAGCTGTAGGCAAAGACGGAAGGGAAGGTTTTGACATTGCCATAGATATTATACCAGATTTGGTAATTACCGATGTAATGATGCCTTTTGTAGACGGGTTTGAAATGTGCCGTAAATTAAGAGAAGATGAGCGGACAAGCCATATTCCGATCATTATGCTCACGGCAAAAGCAGACATGCAAAGTAAATTGGAGGGAATTGACAAAGGGGCCGATGCATATTTAGAAAAGCCTTTTCATAAAGAAGAATTGTTGCTGCGGATAAGAAAATTATTGGAGCTCCGGAAGAGCTTACAGCAATATTACAGCAGGCAGATTGGTATATCAGATAACGGCAGGATTTCAGCTAATCAGGAGGTTAAACTTGTTACAGAAGAAAAGACTGAACATGAATTTGTGAAAAAAGTAAGGGAAGTCGTGGAGGCGAATTTTACCAACTATGAATTTTCAGTAGAGCAATTATGCAAACTGGTCTTTATGAGCCACTCACAATTGCACCGTAAACTGGAAGCACTTACTGGTTGCTCACCCAATAAGTTTATTCGTATAGTTCGTTTAAATAAAGCAAAAGAATTATTAGTCAATCCGTCGTTAAGCATTGCCGCCATTGCACTGGATTGTGGTTACAACGATCCCGGGTATTTTGCACGGATATTTAAACAGGAGATGGGCAAAACGCCGCAGGAGTGGCGGAGTGATAAATAAAACTAATGATACACAGCGATAACTTTTAGTTACTTTCAGTAGGGGCCCCAATTTAACTTACGGTGTTTATGATGTCCATCCTTATTACCTAAAATGTTGGTGCTAAAAGCCGCAGAAC
>CAZTKV010000225.1:0-4017 GCA_964614285.1 uncultured Chitinophaga sp.
GATGATGGTTATTATAAGGTGACACACAAGGAAGAGGACATGGGCAAATTCAAAACTCCTTCGTTAAGAGATGTGATGAAGACAGGCCCATGGATGCATGATGGCTTGCAAAAAGATATGCCTTCAATTATAGAGAAATTCAATAAAGCAGATCTGCCAGCCGGAAAGGATAAGCTGATTCAGCCTCTTGGACTTACAAAAAGAGAAAAAAACGACTTACTGGCTTTTCTCCATGCTATTTCTGCTGAGCCGCTAGAGTTTCAAAAACCGGATTTACCGGAATAAGCAACTTTTTCGGCCGAAAAGCTATCTTTGCTATCCAAAAAATAAATAAATCAAAAAAAGATAAGTATGAAAAAATTGTTCTTTACACTTGTAATCGCAGGTCTTGGATTTATCGCTAATGCACAACCTCCTGCCGGTGATGCGAAACCCGGAGAATGGTATGGCGAAAAAGTTTCTACAGAAGGGGCAGTGGATCTTAATGATGTGGTTAAAAAATTGAACGGGGGATCCGAGTTTCCTGAAGTAAAAATTAAGGCAAAGATCACTGAAGTATGCCCCAAAAAAGGTTGCTGGCTGAAACTTGAGCTGGAGAATGGAGAAACTGCAATGGTGAAAATGAAAGACTATGGTTTTTTCCTGCCCCTGGCTGCAAAAGGAAAAACAGTCATAATTGATGGAGCAGTAAACTTAAAAACCACTTCTGTTGCCGAGCTGAAGCACTATGCTGAAGATGCCAAAAAAACAAAAGAGGAGATCGATGCCATAAAAGAGCCAAAGAAAGAGGTTAAGGTAATGGCAAAAGGAATTGTGATCGTTGATTAGGATATTATTGTAAAGTAATATAATGGCTGTCTTATAAAGACAGCCATTTTTTTTGGAGAATACAGGTTATCAAATTCCGTTTTGCGTAAGCTTTGTTTCTGATTGTGAAAGCAGGCTGAATTTATCCGGCTGACCTTTGCAGCCTAAAACAAAACAATGCTTAAAGGATTAATGGTAATGGTAACCGGAATTATCGCTGGTTCCGCCATTTCAGCCCAGGACAGTGTAAAGATATTTCACGATGACTCCACCAGGCCAGTTACAAAATACCTGAACGACATAACGATAGTAGGCCGTTATAGTAAAAGCGATATACAGCAAATGCCGGAAATTGTCGGTACATCCATTTATGCAGGAAAGAAGAACGCATTAATAGTATTGGATAATGTAAGCGGAAATGTGGTAACAAATACAATGCGGCAGGTAGTAGCTAAAATCCCGGGCATACAGATATGGGAAAGTGATGGCAGTGGTATACAGATCGGTATTGCAGCGAGAGGGCTGAGTCCCAATCGAAGCTGGGAATTTAATGTTCGGCAGAATGGATATGATATAGCAGCAGATCCTTATGGTTACCCGGAGGCTTATTATAATCCCCAATTGCAGGCTGTACAAAGAATTGAAATTGTGAGAGGGCAGGGCTCATTACAATACGGACCTCAATTCGGTGGATTGGTTAATTATATTTTACGTAATGGTAGCGAGATCAATAAATCTTTAGAGTTTGAGACACAACAAACTGTTGGCAGCAACGGACTTTTTAACAGCTATAATGCCATAGGCGGGGAGGCAAAAAAGTATCATTACTATGCATTCTTCGATCACCGTAATGCAGATGGTTACAGAAAGAACAGCCGGTATTATACTAACTCTGGATTTGGAACTTTCACCTATCGTTTCACTCCTAAGCTTTCCTTAAGCGCAGAACTTATGCGCAATAATATCCGTAGCCAGCAGCCGGGCGGTTTAACAGATCAGCAATTGAAGCAGGATGTAAAACAGAGCTTTCGCAGCCGCAACTGGTTTGATATTACCTGGACAACAGCTGCACTGATCAGTAGTTGTCAATTTAACGATCATTCAAAACTGAATGTAAAAATATTTGCAGTCCATGGTGACCGTAACAGCGTTGGGTTTATGCCTTCCGGAGGTATCGTTGTTGCGGATACTATTAACAGGATAACCAATCAATATAATACCCGCAACCTCAATGCCGATGAATACAGGAATTATGGATTAGAGATTCGTTACCTGGGTGATTACAAAATCGGAAAGCTTTCAAACACATTATCTATTGGGGGTCGTTTGTACAAAGGAACTACCTACCGGTATGCAGCTGATGGCAAAGGCAGTACAGGAATTGATTATGATATGACGGTAAGTGATGGCACCTGGACAAGAGATATTGATTTTAATGCCACTAATGCAGCGTTGCATGCAGAAAATATTTTCAGGATAGGTGAAAAATTGCTGTTCATTCCAGGTTTTCGTTATGAATATATAACTGGTGAAGCAAGTGGTCGCAGCGGATTTAGTGGAAGCAGCGAGATATTATTACAAAACCAAAAAAGAAGCAGGGGATTTATATTGGCAGGCATTGGTGCAGAATTTCATATAAGTAAAACGACCGAGATCTATGCTAACATTACACAGGCTTATCGCCCCGTACAGTTTGCCGACCTTACTGCACCACCCACTACGGATGTAATTGATGAGGATCTTGAAGATGCAAAAGGCTATAATACTGACCTGGGCTACAGAGGTAAATTTTCAAACTTCCTTTTCTTTGATGTCAGCGCTTATTACCTGCAATACAATAATCGCATCGGTGTGATCGTACAACAAAGGGCAGATGGCAGTTTTTTCAATTACCGTACAAATGTGGGGAATAGCAGCAGTAAGGGAATTGAAAGTTTAGTGGAGTTTAGTCCTGTAAAAGCATTTGCAAAGAAAACTAAGTGGGGTGATGTCAGTCTCTTCATTTCTTTTGGTTACACAGATGCCCGTTATGGCGGTTTTAAAGTAATTACTAAGAACAGCAACAATCAGTTGGTAGAGAGTAACCTTAAGAATAAAAAAGTCGAGAATGCTCCTGAACAGATTATCAGAACCGGATTTACTTATTCATTTAAGGAATTTTCAATAACCGGGCAACTCTCTCATTCCGGAGAAGCATTTGCTGATGCCAATAACACTGTTGCACCCACTGCAAATGGACAAAATGGATTGATACCTTCGTATACAGTTACTGACCTGACAGCAACCTACCGGTTTACCAGGGGCTTAAATATTAAAGCAGGACTCAATAATCTCACTAATGAAAAATATTTTACCCGTCGTGCCGGTGGATATCCGGGACCTGGCGCATTACCAGCTGATGGAATAACTTTCTTTATAAGCTTAGGTGCCAAACTTTAAGTAGGATTTCGGAGAAGAGACATTGGATAGTTCATTTATTGAACTATCCAATGTTTTTTTATTTGCACATACATGATCTTCATCAGTTATTTCAGTGATTAAAAATCAGTCGCTGTCATCTTTTTGTCAAACATGATCGTATTCATATTTCCTGACAAACAGGTGATAAATCCCAACAATTGCTGAAGAAACTTTGCTCCAGCAAATAAAAATTATGAGAAAAATTCACCTCTTTTTTATGACCGTATTGATAGTTTCTGCTGTACGGTCCCAATCTGTTAGAATAGCTCCCGCAGAGGATACAACCAAAATCAAAAACCTTGACGAAGTCGTTATTACAGGGCAGTATAAACCACAGTCTGTAAAAAATTCGGTATACCAGGTTAAAGTAATTGGGAAAGACCGAATAGTAAAGCAGGGAGCTGCCCGGCTGCAGGATGTGCTGAAAAACGAATTGAATATGCGTTTTTCTCAGGATGTTGCCACGGGAGGTTCAGCAATTTCAATGCTGGGATTAAGTGGCCAGAATGTAAAAATATTGATTGATGGACTACCTGTTACAGGCCGCCAGGGTGTTAATAATGAATTTGACATCAGCCAAATTGATGTTAACTCCATAGAGCGGATCGAAATTGTGGAAGGCCCAATGTCTGTTATTTATGGTGCAGATGCACTGGCTGGAGTGATCAATATTATAACTAAAAAAGCTGCACCAGTTAATTTTTCTGTTTCTGCGAGGATACATGAAGAGTCAGTGGGCAATGAATATGG
>CAZTKV010000226.1:0-4001 GCA_964614285.1 uncultured Chitinophaga sp.
TGCTTTATAAAGTAGATGGTCTTCATTCCCTGGTAAAAAAGTATTTCCCGGGTGTAAATGATGAACAGGCTGCTTTGTTAATGGAATTTGTGTTGCACGGCCTTGCCTCCTACTCGCTGATCAGTAAGAAGATGTTTGAAAGTAAGGTGGAGTTTAAAGACCTGGTAGGAAGTATGATGGATTTTAATGAGAAAGATTTTGAGTTTGACGAAGAAGCCTGAGTTGGTAATTGATTAATTAATAGTTAGAGGCTTGGTCAGATAATATTTGCTTCCCGTTCCAGTATAACGCCAAACTTCTCTTTCACACTTTGCAAAATCTCCTCGCTGAGATTGTATATCTCATGGCCATCAGCATGGCCGAAGTTCACCAGCACCAGGGCTTGCTTTGCATGACAGCCTGCGTCACCTTTACGGTAGCCTTTCCATCCGCACTGTTCAATCAACCAGCCGGCAGCCAGCTTTACTGTTCCATCCGCATTATGATAGCCAACAATATTTTCAAATGTCCCTTTCAGATTTTCAAATACAGCAGCACTTATTGATGGATTCTTAAAGAAACTTCCGGCATTACCAATCTCTTTTGGATCGGGCAATTTAGAAGAACGGATATTGATCACTGCATCAGAAATAGCTTTGATGGAAAGCGCCTTCACTCCCATTTTTTCCAGTTCTTGTTCAATCGCACCATAACTGGTATTGAACCTTGGCTTTTTACGAAGCTGGTAAGTGACATTAAGAATCACAAACTGGTCTTTGAACTTTCTTTTAAAAACACTTTCACGGTATCCAAATTCACAATCGCTTTTAGTGAACGTAACTTTTTTCTGGTCCCTGATATGCCATGCCTCGAGGTCCCAGAATACATCTTCGATCTCCACTCCATAAGCACCGATATTCTGCATGGGTGATGCCCCAACATTACCCGGTATCAGCGACAGATTTTCTACTCCTGCCCAGTTTCTTTCAATGCAATGCAATACAAACTGGTGCCAGTTTTCTCCTGCCCCGGCTTTCACATATACATACTCACTGTCTTCATGCAATTCAGTAATGCCTCTGATATCATTTTTCAGAACAAGTCCATCAAAGTTTTTAGTAAACAAGATATTGCTGCCTCCGCCAAGGATGAGGTTTGGTATTTGAGGTTTGAGGCCTGCCTGTCCGATAGGCAGGTTTAAAGTTTCCGCAAGTTCATCAGTGTCAGCAAATGTTGCGAAATATCTTGCCTTTGCATCTATCCCGAAGGTATTATATGGTCTCAGTGAAATATTTTCCTGTAACAGCATACTGCAAAAGTCCTGTTTTTTTCGTTATAAACAGATGAACTAACTTCATGCTGGTTACTGATTGTCCTCGCTTAAATCAAAAAAATATGAAAAAGGTCTTTTTATTTCTGTTAGTCCCTGCATTCATTATTTCCTGCAAAAGTAAAGCCCCGAAAACAGAGACCCCTGCAGAAACTGCTGTTGCTGCACATCCTGAATGGATCATGCAGGGCAACATTTATGAAGTAAATATCCGCCAATATACTCCTGAAGGAACATTTAATGCCTTTGCCCAACACCTCGACCGGCTAAAAAACATGGGCGTACAAACCGTATGGTTCATGCCAATCAATCCTATCAGCAAAGTGGACCGTAAAGGCACACTGGGCAGTTATTATGCTGTAGCTGACTATACAGCCATTAACCCGGAATACGGCACAATAGATGACTGGAAAAAACTCGTCAACACCATTCACGAAAAAGGTATGAAGGTTTTGATCGATTGGGTGCCCAACCATACCGGCGCCGATCATCCCTGGCTAACCACTCACCCTGACTTTTTTGTAAAAGACAGCACAGGTAAAGCTGCTACCATGTTCGACTGGACCGATACCCGGGTACTGGATTTTAAAAACAACGAGATGCAGGACAGCATGATTGCTGCCATGAAATACTGGGTAACCAATACGGGCATTGATGGCTACCGGGTGGACGTAGCCTGGAATGTGCCGGGTGAATTCTGGAAAAAATGTATTCCTCAACTGAAAGCAGTAAAAAATGATATGTTCTTTTTAGCCGAAGGAGATAAACCCTATTTAATGACCAGCGGCTTTGATGCCTATTATCCCTGGGAAATGTTTCATATGATGGTAAAAGTGGCAGCAGGCGAAAGATCTGCCTTTGCACTCGACAGTGTGAAAGCAAAATATGATACTGTTTACCCAAAAGAGGCCATCCCTATGTATTTTACCAGTAATCATGATGAGAACAGCTGGAACAAATCAGACTATGGCACATTTCCCGGCATTGTTCATGCTCCTTTTGCCGTATTCAGCCAAACTATGGGCGGAACCGTTCCCCTTGTATACAGCGGGCAGGAAGAACCATTACTGCGTCCTTTGAAATTCTTTGAGAAAGACCCCATCGTATTTGGGAAATTTGAAAGGGCTAAATTTTATAAGAGCCTGCAGGATCTTCGTAAAAAGAACCCTGCCCTTGCTGCTGATGCATCTTTCAGAAAAGTAACCCTTGGCAATGACACAACTGTATATGCATACGTAAGGGAAAAAGGAAATCATAAAATATTGGTGATCCTGAATCTGACAAAAAACGAACAGGATATTAAAATCACCGATAAGAGTTTGCAGAGTGTGGCTTACAATATTTTTACGGGTGTGAATGAGCAATTAAATGAGAAAAAAAGAAGCTTGCCACCATGGAGTTATTATGTGTATGAATATCCCGTTGCCGGTGCAAACTAAATCAGCGACGAAAAATCCGCAATATGGATAAACAACTGAATGAGTTGATTTATTACATTGAATTGCATGATGCAGAAGGCATCAGGGAATGTTTTGCCAATGGTGCTGATCCAAATGATACATACAGAAATGAACCACTGATCTATGAGCTGACCAGTGAATATACCCGCAGCCCCCGCTTTAGTGATTGCGTGAAGGCATTTGTTGATGCAGGACTCAACGTTGAGGATAAAATATTGCTGGCTGTATTATTGAACGATGCTGAACAACTCAATCACCTGCTTACAGCCTCCCCCGGATCTGTTACAAAGGAATACACTCTTCGTTGTGCTTATACAGCAATGCACAAGGTCAGCCTGCTCCATATCTGCGCTGAATTTAATCATGTGGCATGCGCCACAATACTTGTAAACTATGGTGTGGATGTTAACCGAAGAGCAGGATATGATGAAAATGGTTTTGGCGGCCAGACCGCCATCTTTCATACAGTCAATCAGAACAGCAACCAATCCATTGACATGTTGCATTTTCTTTTGGCAAACCAGGCAGATACCACGATAACCGTCCCCGGTCTTATATGGGGCAAGGGCTATGAATGGGAAACACTGATTCCCGCTGTCAACCCCGTCAGCTATGCTATGATGGGTTTATTACCCCAAATGCACCGGGATGAAAAAACGGTTGCAGAAACGGTAGCTCTTTTATTGAAGTACAGTTACAATATTGACTATATACCTAAAAATATTCCTAACGCTTATTTAAACAAATGATCGTATATGAGAGCAACAGTTATCGGTGCAACGGGATTGATCGGCGGTTACCTGCTGGAGTTACTGTTGAAAGACGATCATTTTGATTCTGTAAGGGTATTGGTGAGACGGCCTTTTGAGCCTGATCATCCAAAACTGGAAAAGAAACTGGTGGATTTTACAGATGCAGAAAGCTTCCGGCTGGCCCTGGAAGGAAGCGATGTGGTATTTTGCTGCATTGGCACCACGCAGAAAAAAGTAAAAGGTGATAAAGAAGCTTACAGAAAGATAGATTATGATATAACCGTAAATGCTGCCCGGTTTAGCAAACTGAATGGTTGCGAAACTTTTGTATTTGTCTCTTCTGTGGGAGCCAATAGTAAGAGCAATAATTTTTACCTGAAACTGAAAGGAGAAATTGAAGATGCTGTAAAGGCTGTTGGGCTAAAACAGGTGCATATTATGCGGCCATCTTTACTATTGGGCAAGAGAAAAGAATCCAGA
>CAZTKV010000227.1:0-3969 GCA_964614285.1 uncultured Chitinophaga sp.
TATGGGAAACGATAAAAAAACAGCAGATAAATCCCGCCGCTGGTTCTTTTCACTTCTATTATCAAAAAAAGAAAAGAACAGCCCCGAGAAGATTAAAATGCTGACAGCAGATGGAAAATTGGTGGAAGTGGATAAGGCTTTGTTTGACGCCGTGACAAAAAAACAAAAAGCTACCAACAAAGATATCTATAGCTGGATGAAGAACCCCTCCAAAGAAAACAGTTGACAAATTCTTATCACTCCTTATTATACTTAACAATGAAACAAGAAGAAATTAATGACAAAAGCCGGCGGGATTTTTTGAAAACCGCAACTATAGCTACCGTAGCAACAGCTGCCTGCGGAAGTTTGGCCTGTTCCTGTTCTTCTAAAAAAGCAGGTATCAGTGAAAAGGTCAAGCTGCTTTCACCTGATGGAGAAATAGTTGAAATTGATTCTGCTTATTTGAATCACCAGGAGCATATGGCTATTGTTTCCAAACTGGAGGCAAGGGAAGGAATTGCCGGAAAAAAATTCGTCATGGTGGTAGACCTGGCTCTTTGCAAAAATGCCCGTAAGTGTATAACCGCTTGCCAGAAATGGCACTATCGTCCTGAAGAAACAGAATGGCTTACCGTTAAATTATTAAAAGACAGTGATAAGGGAGCTCCTTACTGGTTTCCCAAACAATGCTTTCATTGTGATAATCCCCCTTGTGTAAAAGTTTGCCCGGTTGATGCTACTTATAAAAGGCAGGACGGTATAGTGTTAATCGACAACGACCGCTGCATCGGGTGTAAATTCTGTATGGCTGCTTGTCCCTATTCCACCCGGGTTTTTAACTGGGATGAGCCTGATCTCTCTTTCGATATAAAAGATCTTGCCTATAATCCCGAAACCGGTATACCTGCCAAAGTGGGTACCGTGGAAAAATGTGATTTCTGTCCTGACAGAGCCAGAGAAGGTTTACTGCCTCCTTGTGTGGAAGCCTGCCCGAATGGTGTATTCTACTTTGGTGATGAAAATGAAGATACTGTAACCAATGGCAGCGAAACGGTCAGCTTCACTCAATTGATAAAAGACAGAGCCGGCTACCGGTATATGGAAGAGTTGGGTACTAAACCAAGAGTATACTATCTGCCGCCAAAAGACAGGCAGTTCCCGGTAGAAAGAGGTTATGAAAATCTGGATTCCAATATCAAGAAAAGGTTTGAAGACATGATGGAACCGGGAAAAAACAGTAAAAAGTAAAACTAACTGACCTTCATCAACTGAAATATTTATTATGGAACTCAATTCATACCAGCAACAGGCTTTTAATCATCAACGCCCCTTCCTGGAGAAATTCGGGAAGTGGAATTGGTTACTTACATTCTTTTTTATCGCCTGGATTATTGCGGGCCTTTATGCTCTTTACCTGCAGATCGCCTATGGCCATGGAGTAACCGGTATGCGGGATAATGTGGTTTGGGGTTTGTTTATTGTCAATTTTATTTTTTTTATTGGTCTCAGTTATGCCGGTGCCATTATAGCCGGAATACTGCATCTTTTAAAATTACCCCTCGGCAAACCTATTGTCCGGCTTGCACAAATGATGACCATCATTTCGATAGTGGTAGGTCCGATTTTTATTTTACTGTGTGTTGGACGGTTTGACAGATTACATCACCTCTTTATTTATCCCCGTATTCAGTCGCCTATGACCTGGGATGTAATGGCGGTGCTGACTTTCTTTGTTGGCGCTGTTCTTTTTTTATATATAGCACTGATTAAAGATCTTGCTGTATACCGGGATGCCCGTTTGAAAGGACCAAAGTGGCGGCAGTGGCTTTATAAGACACTTTCCATAGGATATAGAGGAGGCGCCAGCCAGAAAAGACACCTGATCATTTCTCAAAACCTGCTGGCCATCATCATGATCCCTCTCTCTATTATTGTAGCTTCCATCTTAAGCTGGATTTTTGGAATGACCTTACGCCCCGGATGGCACAGTACAATATTCGGACCTTATTTTGTACTTGGCTCCTTATACTCCGGTACCGGAGTTCTTATCGTGGCTATGTGGTATTACCGTAAGTCGCATAAACTGGAAAATTATATTACCGACCAGATCTTTCGTTATATGGGATATGCCATGATGATACTTGCAGCTGGATATGGTTATTTTACATTTTCTGAATACTTCACTGCTTGGTTTGGTTCTGAAAAATGGGACAGCGAACTCATTCATAAATTATTCAGCCCGGGAGAATATGGCTGGTGGACATTGTTTGCCAACCTGGCCGGTATCATACTCCCGATTACCATCGTTGCCATTCCGGCAACAAGAAAAACAAACTGGATCACTGCCGCTGCGCTCATCATGGTGATAGCCATGTGGGTAAAACGTTACCTCATCATTGTACCAACCCTGGAAACAACCTTACTGCCCATGCAGGATACCAGAACCGAATATGTAAAATATTCAGCTACCTGGCCTGAGTGGTTACTGACCGGTGCCGGATTAGCTTCTTTCTTCCTTTTCTTTTTACTGATGTCAAAATTTGTAACCGTTGTTCCAGTATCGGGCCTCGAAGAAACTAACCACAAACATGTGCATGAATCCATGCCGGTAAAAAAAGAAGATATACAACCTGCTTAAAATATTTTGTATGAAACGTCCATTATTATTAATCACCGGTTTCCTTTACTGTCTCTTTTTTTCAATAGCTCTTGCCGGCCAAACCGACAGTACTGCGCAGCAGGAAGCAACAGAAGTGACAGCAGATGAACCGGCATTGATCTCTCCGACACTTGATCTGGTAACTGTGCAGAAAAGTGACAATACCATCGATCTGAAAGCGTCTCTTAAAGCAAAGATCAAGGGTACGCTTACCTTTTTACATAGCCTTAAAATAAAATTCTATCTCGTTACCGATTCTGCGGAAAACGAATTGGGTACGGCTATCACCGACAGAAACGGTAATGCGGTACTGAATGTAAAAGCAGAACAGGTGGTTACCAATAAGGTGGGGCAGCTTTATTTTAAAGCAATTGCAGCCGGTAATAAATCAATGGAAGGAGCAGAAGGGGAAGTAACTATAAAAAGAGCCATACTTACCCTGACACCCGTTAAAGAAGATTCTTTATTATCCGTGCAGGTAAAGCTGGTTGATGTTGGATCCGGAACGGAGACACCTGTACCGGAAATAACACTGGGTATTTTTGTTAAACGTTTATTCAATCCTCTAAAAGTAGGAGAGGGCGCAACAGATGAAAATGGCGAGGCAACTATTGAAATACCTAACAGTCTTCCCGGTGATGCAAAAGGAAATATCACCCTGATTGCCAGGCTGGAAGAAAATGATACTTATGGTAATCTTGAAGCCTCTGCCATTGAAAAATGGGGTGTTCCTGTGTCTGACAAACTGGAAGAACAACCAAGAGCTTTATGGAGTTCACATCCGCCGCTGTGGATGTTGATCACATTTGCTATCTTAATGGTGGCTGTGTGGGGGCACTATATTGTTATTGTATATGAACTGTTTCGCTTAAGAAAAGAACAACCGGTTTTACCGGGCAATGCA
This sequence comes from uncultured Chitinophaga sp., assembly GCA_964614285.1. Taxonomy (GTDB): domain Bacteria; phylum Bacteroidota; class Bacteroidia; order Chitinophagales; family Chitinophagaceae; genus JJ008. Next base: position 3,546 of record CAZTKV010000227.1, read on the forward strand.
ACTAATTCTTAATACACATACATCTTTAATAAGTAAAATCAATGAAAATGAAAAAAAATGTAACTGTCCTGCTCTTTAGCCTTTTTACCATTGGCTTACTCGCATTTGTGCCAAAAGAAAATTTACAGGAGCCCTGGCCTGTTCCTGATAATTACAAAAACAAAGTAAACCCTCTTAAAGGCAATGCAGAATCGCTGACTACGGGTAAGACCTTGTATAACCAGCACTGCAAATCATGCCATGGAACAAAAGGAAAAGGAGATGGCCCTAAAGCAGCCCAACTGGATACAGAAAGTGGTGATTTTACCAAAGCTTCTTTTCAATCCCAAACTGATGGTGCATTGTTTTATAAAACTTACCAGGGAAGAAAAGATATGCCTTCTTATAAAACAAAGATCCCTGATGCGAATGATATCTGGGCTAT
>CAZTKV010000228.1:0-3960 GCA_964614285.1 uncultured Chitinophaga sp.
GTAAAAGTAGAAATAACGGAAAACTCTTTTTCATAATAAGGCTGTGATTCCAGGCGGGTATATTACCTGATCAAAACAAAAGTACCTTTTCTTTCTATAGTTTCACCCGACTTGCCGACTGCTTTGATAAACCAAACATAAACACCGGCTTGCTGAAGTATTCCATTTACTTTTCCATTCCATCCTGAATTTCGCTGGCTGGTTGAAAACACCTGTTGCCCCCAGCGGCTATAAATACTGAATTCTTTAAGGATTACCTGTCCATGGTAAAAGGGCTTAAGTATATCATTCCTTCCGTCATCGTTAGGTGTAAATCCCGTTGGAACATAGATATCGTTGTACTGCAAAACGGTGATCCTTACTGAATCTTCGCCTTTACAACCCTCACCGTTGCTTGCGGTAACTTTATAAACAATATCATCCAATGGGGTGGCAACAGGGTTTCTTATACTGCTATTGTTCAGCCAGGTGTCTGGTGACCATTGGAAATTATCAGCAGGCTCATTGGTTGATAAGAATACGGGTTGACCCACACTTATCGTTTGATCTGGTGGTGCAGTGACTATAAAGTTTTTCACTTCAACCTGCTTAGTCAATGAATCATCAATGCAGGCAGCACCTGTAAGTAATTTCAGTTTTACGGAATACAAGCCCTCCTGGTTATATATATGAACGGGGTTCGTCGCTGTTGAAGAATTGCCATCACCAAAATCCCATAGATATTGTCCGCCGCCACTTTGATTGATAAAACTTTTGTTCACAAACCGTACATATCCTGAATCACATCTTACAACGTAATCAAAAGCAGCATCAACTATTGCACCGCTTGGCTTAATGATCCTTGTACTTTTTATTTTCCCGCATGTGAGGGAAGAGGACATTTTCAAAGTCACTGTATAAGCCCTGCTTGCCGGAGTAAATGTGTGAACAGGATTTTGAAGAGAGGAAGTATTACCATCTCCGAAATCCCATTGCCAGGTAATAGTGCCCGGCATGCCAGTTATAGCATTAAACTGTACAATCCCTGCGCAACTGTCAAGTATCGTATAACTAAAACTATTATTAGCATCAAAGGCAGCATCATTCAAACAGGAGGGAGAACCAAGCTTAGCTGACCAGGGGGATATATCAACCTGGTCATGCTGATAATCACAACTTGCTCCTTTTATATCCGGATAATTAATGGCACCTAATGATTGTTGAGGACGGAATACATAAATCTTTTCATCTGGTGCCAGTTGCAGGGAAAATACAGGTGAAAGGGTAGGTAAAGAAACTGTTGAGGCGCTTATGGCGGCGGCAGTAGGCAAGGTTGCTTCCACCTGATCGATCTTTCCGTCATAAGTGCGGGTCAGGTATAAAAATTTTGAATTGGGTGAATATTCACAGGATATATACATGGCATCATCAAAGGCTATTGATCTACCATTGGATATTTGTCCTGTGATATTGTTAAAGTCAAATAATTGTACAAAGTTCGGATGCACTTCACCGGGATCATACAAAGGCAGATGTGTCTGGCATAATTGTTTGCCGTCCGGGCTTACTTTCATGTAGCCGGTATTGGTTACCAGATGTTGATTTAATATCACCCCAGCCTGGGAAATTACTTCCGGAGCTTGCAATCCATTACATGTAAGCAACCAGGAACGGAAGATGTCCGAATCCCTGTCATTGGTTATCACCCACACATCAATTCCGTTGGCATGGCGGGCAGCAGTGAGGCGCTCAGTACCAGAGGGTGACAACAATGTATTTTTTACTATGACCTCCCCGTTACCATTATCTCTTTTAATATTGACAACAGAATAATTATATCCATTCCTGTAGTTGTTCTCAATAGCATCCGATGTGAAAATATAATAGATACTGTCATTTCCCGGTTGAGGCACTATGATGGCGGATTGACAAGAAGAGATATTTCCTTTTAATTCATCACCATTCAGCATTACCTGGTGAAGCCTATTGTAAACTGTAACTCCATTTGTATAAAAAAGTAGTTTACCGGTGGAATCTGAAATTGAAGAGGAGCCTTCATCAGCGATCATCATCCCGTCCTGCAGGGAGGCGGTCAACGGTTGTTGGGTCATGGGATTTGTAAAGCTGATGCCCGCCCGCTGACCAAAATACCAGTTATTATTTTGCTGCGCCGGTGATATAGAACTGGTGCACAGGAAAACAAAGAGTATTGCTGCAGTTTTTATCAATTGAGAGGGTATTTCAACGTACTTATGAGGCTTTATTCTTCAAAATTGCTGCTTTTTAAGCGGAATTAACAGCATGGGATAACTTTCACACAATAAAACCATCGAATTTTGCGATTTTAGCTAAACTCACTGCTATTGAAGCAATTATACAAGATATTTCTTGCTTTTTTACTCACATTGACTTCTCTCTGGGGCAGTGCACAAATTCCCGTTCCCGATAATCCTGCTTCTAATTTGCGAAGAAAGATATTCAGGGTTGAATCGGACAGCATCAAAATTGATACCATCAGCATTGTACCTAGTACTTTTTCTATAAACAATGTATTGGCAGAGGACTACAAGCTTGATTATGTAAATGCAATCTTGTATTGGAAAAAAAAACCAGTTGCAGAAACTGTAACAGTAACTTACCGGGTTTTCCCATTTAAGCTGAACCCGGTCGCACAACGAATGAACTATGATAGTGTAATGAATAATTTCTATCAGAAACCATTTGAGTTTAACAACGGACTTACCGGTAATCAAAGAGGAGTATTTAATTTTGGCAACCTGAAAGCGGAAGGTAGTCTTGGCCGGCAAATAGGTTTTGGTAACAGCCAGGATGCAGTAGTGAATTCAACGCTGAACCTGCAGCTTAGTGGAATGCTGGGAGATAGTATAGAGATACAGGCTGCTATTACAGACAACAATATTCCAATACAACCAGATGGTACTACCCAGCAATTGAATGAATTTGACCAGGTTTATCTTCAATTTAAAAAGAAAGGATGGCAACTGAATCTTGGGGACATAGACATCCGGCAAAATCAGAGCTATTTCCTGAGTTTTTATAAAAGATTACAGGGTATTTCATTTCAAACAGAAAACCGTCTTTCCAAAACAATTAATTCAAAAACGTTAGTCAGCGGTTCTATTGCAAAGGGAAAATTCAACCGGCAAATTCTGGAACCGTTAGAAGGGAACCAGGGACCATACAGGCTTCGGGGCCCTAACAATGAATTGTTTTTTGTAGTTCTTGCCAACACAGAAAGGGTATTTTATGATGGACAACTGTTGCAAAGGGGAGAAGACCAGGATTATGTGATCAACTATAATTCCGCTGAAATTACATTTACGCCCAGGAGAATGATCACAAAGGATAGCCGCATACAGGTTGAGTTTGAATATGCAGAGAGAAATTACCTGAACACTAATCTGTACCTGTCGCAGGAATTCGAGGTAAACCGGAAATTGAAGATCAGGTTGGGAGCTTTCAATAATAATGATGCAAAAAATTCACAGATAAACCAGGTACTGGATACCAGGCAAAAGCAATTCCTGGCAGATATTGGAGATAGTACACAGAATGCCTTTTATCCTACGGCTGTGATAGATTCATTTGCGGCAGATAAGATCCTCTATGAGAAAATATATATAGGAGTTGATTCATTTTACCAATATTCCACGAACCCTCAGACGGCAAAATATAATTTGTCGTTCGTGGATGTAAAGCAGGGTAATGGTAATTATATTCCTGATTTTAATGGTGCGAATGGAAAAGTGTACAAATATGTGGCCCCGATTGCCGGCGTGAAACAAGGACAGTATGAGCCGGTACAAATATTGGTAGCTCCCAAACGGCAACAGATCGTAAATCTTGGTATTGAATATGCAATTGATAAAAATACTTTACTTAAAACTGAAGTGGCTACCAGTAACAATGATGTAAATACTTTCTCATCAAAGAACAATGGTGATGACCGGGGTTGGGCAG
>CAZTKV010000229.1:0-3952 GCA_964614285.1 uncultured Chitinophaga sp.
CTTTAAAGTGTATTCAACAGGAGTTTCCAAATAAAACCAACCATACTTCAAATAGTAGCAGTGACCATGTATTATTGCCCACCCAGTTGCATCCGGCTTTCTATGGTTGTTTCGACTGGCATTCCTCTGTGCATGGACACTGGATGCTGATTAAACTATTAAAACTATTTCCTGAATTACCGGAAGCCAATGTAATACGCAAAGGGATCAATAAAACAATAACAATAGAGAATATACTGGAGGAAGTAAAATATTTTGATATTCCACTTGCTAAAAGCTGGGAACGTACTTATGGCTGGGCATGGCTGTTGAAACTGGATGAAGAATTGATGAACTGGGATGATATAGATGGGAAAAGATGGCATGCTGCATTACAGCCTTTGACAAAAAAAGTACTAGAATTGTGGATGAATTTTTTGCCTAAGCAAACTTACCCCAACCGTACGGGTGTACATCCCAATACAGCTTTTGGGCTTGTGTTTGCATTGGATTATGCAAGAACTGCAAAACATGCTGTATTTGAAAAAGCTATTATCGAATCAGCTACGAATATTTACTTGAAAGATAAAAATGCACCAGCAATATGGGAACCCAATGGGGCTGATTTTCTTTCCCCAAGTTTAGAAGAAGCCGACCTTATGAGGCGGGTTTTAACTCCTGCAGCATTTGTAGTATGGAGAAAAAATTTCTTTACCGGTAAAAGTTTACAACACCTGTCGATATTACCTGTGGTTTCTGATAGAAACGACCTGCAGATCGTTCACCTTGACGGGCTTAGTTTCAGTCGCAGCTGGTGTATGAAGGGGCTAGCTTCCACCCTTTCTTCGAAAGATCCATTAAAAAAGCAATTACTGCGATCAGCGATCAATCACCTGGCGACTGCCTTACCACATGTAGTTAGCGGCAGTTATGGTGGTGAACACTGGCTGGCCAGTTTTGCAGTATACGCATTGACAAACTAACAAATTGAGCAAATGAAAAATATTCTCTTTACCGGGTTACTTCTTTTTTCCTTTATTACAAGTAATGCTGCTGATACCGACTCTACGATCTCATACAATTTGCCTGATACGTTAAAAGCTATCCAGTTCATGGCAGAAATAAGAATAGATGCGGTGAATGCAAAGAAAGAAGTGGCGGCTGGTATTAAAACTGATCTTGTTTCTCTTTCTATCGAATCAGGCAAAAATGAAAAGGAGATAACATTTGCATTTCCTCAATTGTCTAAGGTAATGGCCAAAGGGTTACAGGTAGAAACAGAGAAAGATGAACTGGAATGGAAATATGATTGGAAAACTGGTGTCAATTATAAGTTACTGATCTCTATTGCCCAGGACTCTGCCGGAAATTTTGTTCTGTATTCTGGTTATATATGGCTTCCCATAGAGACCAAATGGAAGCTGATCGGTACTTGTAAAATAGAAGGTCAATGGGAAAGCATTAAAAAGCCAGCATTATTTTATTCAACCGGGCTTCGAAAGAATGCACCTGTATTAAAAGTACAGACTGGAGAAGTATTTGTGCAACGCAGAAATGGCTCATGGAAAAGCCTGAAAGATGAAAATGCCAAAACTCCCCTTGTAAATGTTACGTCACATATTGACAGCATAGCTCAACAGGAAAAAGAGCTGGCAATAATCAAAGAGGCTATTGCAGCGGGAAAGACCGATGCAATAAACGAATACCAGGGAATTTATTATGTACTACTAAAAGAAGGTACCGGCAGACAGCTTGCTGTAACGGATACTGTGGTTATTCATTACAAGGGTTCTCTTTTCATCGATGGCTCTGTATTTGATCAGACAAAAGATAAACCCGCCACCTTCCCCCTTAACAGGCTGATAAAGGGATGGCAGATTGGCTTGCCTTTATGTAAAGTTGGTAGTAAAATAAAAATTGTTATCCCTTCTGCCCACGCCTATTCAATTAGAACAAGGGCTTCCAAAATTCCTCCAAACAGTACACTTGTTTTTGAGATTGAGGTGTTTGATACTAAACCTGTTCAATAATTATTTTTGATATAGAACTGTACAACTGTAGGGCGATAATACAAGGTTTGGCATGAGATGTTCTTTGTTGTCGCTTTCAAATATATTACTACGGATAGCATATCGCCAGGAACCTGACGTTAATACTTTTTGTTCCTTACCTGTGCCATTAAATATCAGCCTTATGTTTTTCCAGACGTCTCCATTTGCCCATCCATTTATTGAATAGGAAATGATACCCGGGGGCATATCATCATCAAAACGTATATGCTTTCTTATTTTACCCGAATCCATCATCCTGAATGCCGGATGATCTTTTCTGAACTTTATCAAAGCTTTTATATAGTCAAATACTTCTTTATTTTCAGTTTTCAGGTTCCAGTCAATTGCATTAATACTGTCCGGTGATTCATAAGAGTTTTCCACTTCTTTCTTGCTCCTCAAGAACTCCGTACCGGCATGCAGAAAAGAAATACCCTGTGAGGTAAGGACGATAGACAAAGCCAGCTTATGCATTTCTTTTCTTTCTGGCTCTGTTGCGTCGTTAGCTGATATTACCAGTTTATCCCAGAGCACATGGTTGTCATGACATTCGGCATAGGTCACTGTTTGATAAGGTTCTTTTGCATAAGCTGCTTTGGAATAATTTACTTTATTGTAATCCACCTGTGTATGTTTCACTGCGGCCACTATACCAAACTTTATACTTTCTTCCATACCCGGCTTACCACTGGCAAAACCTTTGTCTTTATGTTCAAATACGCTTCCTTTGATTCCATCTCGGATATCATCACTGAAAACAGCAATTCTGTCCAGCTTATATGCATTAGCCTTTATAGCTCTTAGTGAATCAGGCAGTGGTGATGGTCCTGCTGTCCAACCTTCACCATAGATCAATATATCTGGTTTTATTTTATGTAATTCTGCTGATATGAGGTTCATCGTTTTAATATCATTAACACCCATCAGATCAACCCGGAAGCCATCAACATGATATTCCTGTACCCAGTATTTCATGGATTCAAGCATGAATTTTCTGAACATGGGCCTTTCACTGGCGGTTTCATTACCACAGGCGGTGGCATTGGAGAATTTTCCATCTTTTGTTTGCCGGTAATAATAGTCAGGAACAAGTTGATTAAAATTTGAGGTCTCTGTCAACGCTGTATGATTGTATACCACATCCATCACTACTCTTAACCCATTCTCATGGAATGTTTTTACCAGCTTTTTAAATTCCTTAATTCGTGTAACGCCATCATAAGGATTTGAAGAATAGGAACCCTCAGGCACATTGTAATTTAATGGGTCGTAGCCCCAGTTGTATTTTGCGTCAGATTTTGTTTCATCAATTGAATTAAAATCATATAAAGGGAGCAGGTGTACATGGGTAACGCCCAGTTCTTTAATATGATCAAGACCGGTTGACAAACCGGCAGCATTTTTTGTTCCTGTCTCTGTTAATCCTGAAAATTTACCTTTATTTTCAATACCCGATGTAGATGAGATACTTGCATCCCTTATATGTAGTTCATAGATGATTGCATCCGTTTTATTTTTGAATACAGGGCTTTTATCTTTTTCCCAGCCATCAGGATTTGATTCTTTCAGATCAATCACCATTGCTCTTTTGCCATTTACACCCACGGCTTTTGCATAAGGGTCTGGTACTTCACCGAGCCATTTGTCCTTTATTTTTACTCTGAAAACATAGAATTGGCCTTTCAAATCTGCTTTTATATTGGCAGACCATATACCATTTTTTTCTTTGCTCATAGAAACCCGTTGAATTTCTTTCCCCCCTGCCCCGTCTGTGTAAAATATTATTTCTGTCTGTACAGCAGCCGGGGACCAGATTTTGAATGTCGATGACCTAGCAGTGTATGTCAATCCAAGGTCATTGCCTCTATAAACAGGATACTTATCAAAATCATCTTGCTGGGCCTTACCATGAAATAAATGGG
>CAZTKV010000230.1:0-3944 GCA_964614285.1 uncultured Chitinophaga sp.
TTTCTATGGATCTCAATACATTTTTATAATTAAGCAGGGGTTCTCCCATACCCATAAAAACGATATTACTCAACTTTTTTCCATGTGTGGTTTCACATTGTTTGTTGATCAAGACCACTTCATCATATATCTCATCAAATTCCAGGTTTCTTTTTCTGTCGATATAGCCTGTGGCACAAAACTTACAACTTAATGAACAACCAATCTGTGAAGAAACACAAGCAGTATAGCGGGAAGTGGTGGGTATCAAAACTCCTTCTACCAAATGTCCATCCCAGGTCTTGAATCTTGTTTTAATTGTACCATCCGAGGAATACTGAGTAGCATCAATAGTTAAAGAGGGCAAAGTAAACGTTTCACCCAGTTTCTGCCGCAGATCCTTGCTCAGGTTGGTCATATCGGCAAAGCTCATGGCATGTTTTTGCCAGAGCCATTCATATACCTGTTTGGCCCGAAATTTCTTTTCGCCAAGTTCATCGAAATACTGTTCAATTTCTGCAAGGGAAAGATGTCGTATGTTTTTCAAGGTCTTTTTCATCCGGGGCAAAGATAACCACTGTATGATGGATTAAATGAATTCACAGATATTTGCTTCAAATCTGCAAGAATGAATCCAGTGTATGTAATTGATTCGGTTCGGACACCAGTCGGTAAGTATGGAGGGGCATTAAGCAGCATCCGCCCGGATGACCTGCTGGCTTATATTATAAAAGCATTATTGCAGAGAAATGAAAGTATTGATGTAAATGCTATAGAAGATGTAATTGCCGGGGCCGCCAACCAGGCGGGAGAGGATAACAGGAATGTGGCAAGAATGGCGGCATTGCTGGCTGGTTTACCCGTAACAGTTGCGGGGAATACGGTTAACCGCTTATGTGCTTCCGGTTTGCAGGCCATCATGGATGCCTCCCGGCAAATAATGTGTGGCGATGCAGCATTGGCAATTGCAGGTGGGGTAGAAAGTATGACAAGGGCTCCATTCGTAATGGCAAAAAGCAATGAAGCATTCAGTCGTTCAGCAGAAATATTTGATACCACTATGGGCTGGCGATTTGTCAATAAAAATCTTTCGGCAATGTATCACCCCTTTTCCATGGGTGAAACAGCTGAGAATGTGGCAAAACAATGGAAGATCAGCCGCCAGGAACAAGATGAATTTGCTTTAGCTTCTCAGCAAAAATATGCAGCGGCTAAAGCGGCTGATAAATGGGCAGATGAAATTGCTGCAGTGGAACTGAATAATAAAGGATTGATCAGTTGGGTGGTGAATGATGAACATCCAAGGGAGACTTCGCTGGAAAAACTGGGATCTTTAAAACCTGCTTTTATCAAAGAGGGAACGGTAACAGCGGGTAATTCTTCAGGTATTAATGATGGATCGGCTGCCATGTTGCTGGCCGGTGAGGAAGCTGTAAGGAAATTTGATTTGCGGCCAATGGCCAAAATTATTTCTATGGCAGTGGCTGGTGTTGACCCGGCCATTATGGGTATCGGACCAGTGCCGGCCACAAATAAAGCATTGCAAAGAGCGAGATTACAGATTGGTGATATTGATTTGATTGAACTGAATGAGGCATTCGCATCACAATCCATTGCCTGTATCCGTGAATTGCAACTGGATAGCAATAAGGTAAATGTGAACGGCGGTGCTATAGCAATTGGCCATCCGCTGGGATGCAGTGGTGTCCGGATCTCCACAACTTTACTGCATGAAATGCAAAAAAGAGATTGCCGGTACGGACTGGCTACCATGTGTATCGGAGTAGGCCAGGGAGCAGCTGTTATTTATGAAAAGATCTAAAAATTAACGGGAGATAGTAACTTTTTAAAGTAACTTTCGTTGCATTAAAACAAAAACACACTATATGAAAAAACTGTTTCTTTCTTTGTTTACTATTCTAAGCTTTTCTCTTGTTAATGCTCAAACCGATTCTTTACAGGAGTATACAGGTAAATACAAGTTTCCTGACGGAAGTCCGGTGACAGAAATCGGAGTTGTACTCGAAAATGGTGTACTTACGGCTACCTCGGCAATGGGTAATTCAGAATTGCGAAAAACAGATTCAAAGGATGTATTTGAAGTGGTGGCTTACAGCGGTACAGCCACTTTCAAACGAAATACAGAAGGCAAAGTGACGGGACTACAGATACAGGTTCAGGATATTAATATGGAGGGAACAAAAACAGAAGGGATCAGATATGATGAAGGTAGAGCTTACTTGCCAATGTTGCGAATTCGAAACTAAAATTTATACTCAGAAACTTCAAGGGCTGTATCGTTTAGATACAGCCCTTTTTTTAAAATTGATAACCTGGCAAATCCTTTAACGGAATAGTTTCTTGTTTTCCTGTCGACAGGTTTTTAATATTGCAGTTGTTATCGTTCAGTTCCTTTTCGCCAATAATCACCACAAAGGGAATGTTTTTCTTTTCTGCATATTTGAACTGCTTATCAAACTTTACTGGTTCATGATATAGCTCACAGCGAATATCCTGTTGACGAAGCTGCTGCATCAATTCAAATGATTTTTTACTTTCCGCTTCGCCCAGGTTAAAGAACAACACTTGTGTGCCAACATGAACATCAGGCGGGAAAAGATTTAATTCTTCCATTACATCATATATCCTGTCTACGCCAAAAGAAATTCCAACTCCCGGAATATTGGGAACCCCAAATAACCCAGTAAGATCATCATACCGGCCACCACCACCAATACTTCCCATTCTTACTATGTCAGGAGCTTTTGCTTCGAAAATAATTCCTGTATAGTAGTTAAGGCCACGGGCAAGGGTGGGATCGAGTTTAAGGTTTAAGGTTTGAGGTTGCAGGTTAGCAAGAACGAAGCTTACTTGTTCTATTCCTTTTCTTCCGATCTCACTGCTACCAATTATATCAAGCAGACTGTTAAGTATTTCATCATTCGTACCGGTGATGCTCAGGTATTTTTCAATAATGTTTACCTGCTCAGCAGCCAAACCTCTTTGTATTAGCTCATCTTTTACTTTGTCAATACCAATCTTATCAAGCTTATCAATGGTGATTGTAATATCCATCATCTTATCAGCGCCACCGCAGATTTCTGCTAATGCTGTTAAGATTTTGCGGTGATTGATCCGTAGTTCATATCCATCCAGCTTTAACCGGCTGAATACTTCATGATAGATAGAAGCTAATTCCACTTCGTTTAATAAAGCATTGCTGCCTACCACATCTGCATCACATTGATAAAATTCACGGTACCTGCCACGTTGTGGTTTATCTCCTCTCCAAACTGGTTGAATTTGGTATCTTTTGAAAGGGAAGGTTAATTTATTATGATTTATAGCTACATACCGGGCAAAAGGAATGGTTAAATCATATCGTAAAGCTTTTTCTGTTATATCATTTAGAAGTAAACGGGAGACTTTGCGATTTAATTTGGTTGTTTCAGTTTCCGGGAAGTCAAAGTCAGGCTCTCTCAAATCAGAATCAGGCAATATGTCCCTTAAAGACTTACCGTAGTTTTCAATACATTGAGAGTCTATTGTTGAAAGAAATAATTCTAAATCAAAGTAAGAGCCTGAATTGATAATTTTAAATATCAATTTATCTCCTTCTTCTCCATACTTTCCCATCAACGTATCTAAGTTTTCCATCGCCGGTGTTTCCAGTGGCTGAAAGCCATACAACTCAAATACAGTTTTAATCGTATTCAATATATAATTCCGCTTGCGAACTACATCTGGTCCGAAATCTCTTGTTCCCTGTGGTAGTGATGGTTTAACCATTATTGCTTATTAACTATATTACAGATTGGCAAATCGCTGATTGGTTATAGTATGTTTTTCAATGATCTTTTCGCAAACCTGATCTATCATTTTGTATACTTCATGATAGCCCGGTTCTGGCCCATACCAGGGGTCCGGAACATCCATGTTTTTGCCGGGATGCAATTCATTCATCA
>CAZTKV010000231.1:0-3932 GCA_964614285.1 uncultured Chitinophaga sp.
TTGGTTATGCTACCACCAAGGTTAAAGCAGCTGAATTGACCCAGGCTAAATCAGTAAACCTGCAAAATGGTTTGACTGGTAAAGTTTCTGGTTTGAACATTCAGACTGTAAACAATGGTGTATTTGCAGACACCAGGATCACTCTCCGTGGTATCCGCTCATTGACTGGTAACAACCAGCCGATGCTGATATTAGATGGTGTGCCCATTTCCCTGGGTTATCTGAGTTCTATCAATCCTAACGATATCGTGGATGTAACGATCCTTAAATCTGCATCTGCCACAGCGATCTACGGTCCTGATGGTGCTAACGGTGCGTTGGTGGTTACTACTAAAAAAGGCAGCAGAACAAAACCACAGGTAAGTGTTGGCCATACTGTGCAGGTTGAAAGAGTATCATATATGCCAGAACTGCAAAACCAATTTGGTTCAGGTTCTTCTGTTGATCAGTTCGGATATGGGGTATATGATCCGATAGAGAACCAGTGTTATGGTGATGAGTTTGATGGTTCTGTACGCCAGATCGGTCGTGATGGTCCCAATGGCGAGCAATATCTTGTAGAATACAGAGCTCTTCCTAATGAAAAGAAAAAATTCTGGAGTACAGGTATCACTAACCAGACTGACGTTTCATTTTCTACTGGCGACTTCTACCTGAGTGCGCAAAATGTATTGATCCAGGGTATCATGCCTAAAGACGTTAACCGCAGGGTTTCTGTTCACATGGCAGGTAACAAAGAATATAACAGGTTCAAAGCTGCTTACAGCATAAACTACACTAAAGGTAACTATGATGTTACTGCCGGTTCCAGCTTTGGTAATGGCCGTGACTATACAGTATACTGGAACCTGATCAACACTCCAATGCAAATTCCTATTACCCGGTTCAAAAACTGGCGTGGTGAAAGAGGAAGTGATGGTAATATTAACTGGGCTAATCCCAACTATTATTTCAATGACTATTACTTTAACCCATACTTCATGATCGATAATTTCAGAAGTGTGGGAAGAACAGAAGATATCTTCGGAAACTTTGAACTGAATTTTAAAGCTACCAACTGGCTTACTCTTACTTACCGCCTGGGTGCTACTATTTCTAATGGTAGTGCAAAGAGCAGGGCAGAATCATTCACTTACAGTGATTTTGCAAAAGCCTCAGGAAAATCAAATGCTCAATCCGGGGATGTGGTTGCCCAGGTGGCTGATGGTATTTCTACATCAAGCCGTATCAATTCTGAGTTCTTTGCTTCTATTCGTAAAAAAGCTGGCAATTTTGACTTCAACGCATTGTTGGGTCAGTCTTTCCGTGAAGACAATTCTAAAAACATAAACGTATCAAGTAACAACCTTGCTTTCCCGACACTGTTCAACGTAATTGGACGTAAAGGGGAGCCGGGTGCGTCTGAAAGTAATTTCAAATCAAGATTACAGCGTTTCTTCGGTAAGATTTCTATCGGTTACAACAACTGGGCTTTTCTTGAGGCTACAGGTAGTTATGATCAGAATAGCCGTCTTGCTTATTATTATGATTTTGATTTCAAAGCAATCAGCTTCTTCTATCCAGGAGCCAGCCTTTCTGTATTATTAAGTGAGGCAATTCCTGCGATTAAAAACAGTAAGGTTATTTCTTACCTCAAACTTCGCGGTGCAATCTCTAAGACAGGTAACGTAAACCTGGGTGTTCAGGCCCTTGAAAATACATACGGATTAGGCGGTGGCTTCCCTTACGGTTCACTGGTAGGTTATACTTCCGGTAACGTTTTACGTCTGCCAAAATACACACCTGAGTTCGTTAAGAATAACGAGATCGGTTTAGAATTAGGCTTACTGAAAAATCGTATCAACCTGGAGGCTACTTATTACACACAAGACAACTCAGACCAGATCGTTCAGGTACAGTATTCTGGTGCTACCGGTTTTACCAGTGCTTTGTTGAATGCAGCCTCTTTTACTAATGATGGTTTTGAGTTTGACCTGAGATTAACTCCATTGGTTAAGATCCGTGACGTATCTATTGATTTTAAAGCAAACTATACATACCAGACCAACAAAGTTACCAAGATCATTGAAGGTGTTGATCAGTTAGGTATTGGTAATGCTAACTATGTAATTGTAGGAATGCCTGCTTACACTTTCCAGCTTACTGATTATGTAAGAGATGACCAGGGTCGTGTAATCGTTGATCCTTCTACAGGTTACCCAACCGTTGATCCAACTATCAAACCTTTTGGTCATACACAGCCTAATCACCTGATTGGTCTGAATCTCGGTATTACCTGGAAAGATCTTACTTTCAGTGCCGTTGCTGATTACCGTGGTGGAGCACAGATCTATACTGGTAACCTTGGTACAGGTATGGACTTCTCCGGTATTTCAAAAAGAAGTGCTCAGAATTCCCGTCAGCCTTTCATCATGCCGAATTCATCTTACTGGGATGGTTCTAAATATGTAGACAATACAAGCATCTATATGACTGGCGGTTACAATTTCTGGTCTCAGGCAACTAACCAGAATGCGAACACTAACTACTTAGTAAGCGGAGACTTCTGGAAGATCAGGGAAGTAAGCCTTAGCTATAACATCCCTGCCAAAGTATTTGGATTTACTAAGAATGCAATTAAAGGTGCCACTTTCACATTGTCTGGAAGGAACCTGTTCATGTTCCTGCCTAAGACAAACGAATGGACAGATCCTGAGTTTGCTAATACAACAGGAAATGCACAAGGGGTGAGTGGTTTGGATAATACACCTCCAACAAGAATTTTTGGTGCAACCTTAAACCTTAATTTATAAGAATTGTAATAAATTATTAAGATATGAAACTGAAAAAATTAATATATGGTGTTCCTCTCGCAGTAATATTGATTGCTGTGGGATCTGGTTGCCGTAAGAGCCAGTTTAACATCAACCAGAACACAAACAGCCCTACGGATAGTACCGTAAGCTATGATGTAGTATTGCCTGCCGCTCTCCACGCTACTGGTGGTATAGTAGGTACCTCATGGGGTACTATACAGAACTGGATGGGCTTTTGGGCCAGGTCTGGTACCTACGCTCCAAACGTACTTGAAGAAACCTATGAGATTACCACCGGGTTCGGTAATGGTATCTGGAACAACTGTTATGATAATAATTATGATTACCAAATAGTACAGAATAAGGCAAGCGTTGCCGGTGCAGGTTTTTATGCAGGGATAGCCCGTATCATGAAAGCACATAATTTCCAGATGCTGGTTGATGTGTATGGTAATATTCCTTACAGCCAGGCTTTAAAAGGCGGTGCTAACCCCACTCCGGCTTATGATAAAGGGATTGATGTATATAAGGATTTATTCCGCCAGATCGATACAGGGATGGCATTGATCAAAGATGCGTTGGTGACTACCACCAATGCCAATAAGAATATTGCTACTAATGATATTCTTTTTAAAGGGGATAAAGTTAAATGGGCCAAATTTGGAAATACCCTGAAACTCAGAATGCTGATACATGCATATGCTGTGGCCGGTATAAATAAAGCTGCTGAAATGGCTATTATCAACACAGAAGGCTCCGGTTTCCTTGGAGCTGGTGAGGATGCAATGATTCAGCCTGGCTATGCAGCAGATAAGCCAAATCCATTCTATAATGTATACAAGACTTCTATTGCCGGAGCACAAACAGCTAACAACGTTTATTACAGGGCAAATAAATGGGGAATAGACTACTATGCTTACAATGGTGATCCCAGGAGAAGCCGTTTTTATGAAGCAGGTTCTAATGGTTATGTTGGTGTGGCTTATGGCCTTCCTCCTGTTACTGAAAATGCTTCTGCAAACCTGGCAGGTATTGGCCCCGGTTTGTATAAAACAAATACTGCTGCACAAGCTATTTTGACTGCTGCAGAAAGTTATTTCCTGCAGGCAGAAGCCAGGTGGAGAAATATTATTACTT
>CAZTKV010000232.1:0-3922 GCA_964614285.1 uncultured Chitinophaga sp.
TCAATAAGGCCAACGAAAGAAGCCGTCAGCAGTTTTATATTGCCTCTGAATACTCTGCAACAGATGGATATTTCGAGAGTCCGCAGAATTTTCATCGTTTCAACCTGATGGGAAAATATAATGCCTGGTTTGGCAACCAATCACAACTTACCATTACAGCATCAACATTTGATAGTAAATGGTATGCATCGGGGCAAATACCTGACAGGGCCGTACAAGCAGGCATCATCAACCGTTTTGGAGCAATTGATAATACGGAAGGAGGAAATACAAGCCGGACTAATGCAAGTATACGGTTCAATAAACAATGGAAAAGTAACTGGAAAACAACAGACCAGATTTACTTTAGCAGGTATAAATTCAATTTATACTCCAATTTCACCTTCTTCCTGGAAGATGACCAAAATGGAGACATGATCAATCAACGGGAAACGAGGAATATATTCGGATATACCACAACTGCTTTAAAATCGTTCTTAATTGGCAATAAAAGAGCCGTTACTGAATTGGGAGCCGGCTTCAGGCATGACGATGTAATGGATATTGAACTTTCGAAAGCCAACAGAAGAACTTTCTTCAACAATATCCAAAAAGGCGATGTAAAAGAAACCAATGCCTTTGCCTATATCAACCAGGATATTTCGCTTACTGAAAAGTTCAATATTAATGCAGGGTTAAGATACGATCATTTTATTTTCAGATACAGAGATGAACTGGCAGGAGCTCCTGATTTCAGTAAACAAAGAAAAGGAACAGTAAGCCCTAAGCTGAATATCAGCTACTCCTTCTCACAAAAAATTAAGATTTACCTGAATAATGGCATTGGTTTTCATTCTAATGATACAAGGGTGATACTGGATAACCAGGCTAAGGTTATATTGCCGAAAGTATATGGAACAGATCTTGGAGCAATAATAAAACCCGGCAAAAAACTGATTTTAAAGATTGCCTTATGGCATCTTTATTCCCAGCAGGAATTTGTGTATGTAGGAGATGCCGGTATTGTGGAGCCGAGTGGTAAGACAAGAAGAATGGGAACAGATATATCAGCCCGTTACCAGTTCAATAAATGGCTGTTTGGCGATATTGATATAAATCTTACCCGGGCCCGGGCCATTGAGAAAGCAAAAGGGGAAGATTATGTACCCCTTGCCCCTTCCTTTACAAGCATTGGTGGGATTACAGCAAAAACAAAAAATGGTTTTAGCGGTTCGCTCCGATACAGGTTTATCAACAACAGGCCTGCCAATGAAACAAATACGGTGAATGCGGAAGGTTATTTACTGGTTGATATGACAGCGGCATATCGTTTTAGGAAATTCGACTTTACATTGTCAGTAGAAAATCTGCTTAACAGGGACTGGAGAGAGGCACAGTTTGATACTGAATCAAAGTTATCATTTGAAGCAAGTCCTGTTTCAGAAATACATTACACACCGGGTATACCCCGCTTCCTGAAAGCAGGTGTTACTTTTCATTTTTAATCACTCAAATGTTTTCTTCAATCCTTCTGAAAATGAAATCGGAGAGAAATTCAACTCTCTCCTGGCTTTATCAATAATGAATCCTGTTCGCAGAGGTCTTTTTGCCGGTTGGCTGAAGGTGTCTGCTGTTACTCTTTTTATCAGTTCTTTGTTTAAATGAAGGTAATCAGCCGCTTTACAAGCCATTTCATAAGGAGTCAATACATCTGCACCACTAATATGA
The DNA here is from genome assembly GCA_964614285.1 of uncultured Chitinophaga sp. Classification (GTDB taxonomy): domain Bacteria; phylum Bacteroidota; class Bacteroidia; order Chitinophagales; family Chitinophagaceae; genus JJ008. The sequence goes on from CAZTKV010000232.1 coordinate 1,708, forward strand.
AAAATTCCACTGGCTTTATTTTTAACTATTGAAACAATAGCTGCCGCCAGATCTTCTACATAAGTAGGAGTACGGACCTGGTCATCCACCACTTTGTATTCTTCTCCTCTCTCGAGTTTTTCTCTTACTATGGTTAGAATATTGCTGCGGCCAGCCATTGGTTTTCCATAAACAAGTACAGTTCGTACTATCGACCAGTTATACTGATACTGCTTTACAATTTTTTCTGCATCAAGTTTTGTTTGTCCGTAGAAATTAACAGGCTTTGTAATATCTTCCTCCGTATACATTCCTAGCTCTCCATCAAAAACAAAATCAGTAGATATATAGATAAAAGAACTCTTATACTCAGCCGCCTCAGAGAGTAAAGCAGCCGTTGCTTCCGTGTTTATTTTGTAAGCAGTTGATCTATCCAACTCGCATTCGTCGGGCTTGCTTATTGCTCCTGCATGTACTATAATAGCAGGCCTGTGCTTCCTGAAAATACTATTCACTGCTTCCTGATCTGTAAAATCCATCTCCGCATAGACAAAATTTCTATTAGATGTATAAGGTAACCTGCAAAGACCCCGGCCTGTAGCAACTACCTTATAACCCCCGTTTAATAATTGCCCGCACAGATAATGACCCAGGAATCCGTTGGCACCTGTAATAAGTATATTCATAATTCAAAAGTAGAATTATCAAAACAAAAAATCCTGTTCATAATGAACAGGATTTTTCAAGGAATTCCTTTTTAGTGACCTGCTTATGGCTTATTCAATGCCTCAACAAGCATGGTTAGTTCGTTTTCACTTTTCAATTTTAAACTGTTGGCAGCTACTACTTCATTGATCTTTGCCGACAGATCAGGCAATGCCTCTGCAATATCCTTCTTTCCTTTAACCTTCTTAATTACACCACCCGGTATGTAAACATAATATTGTTCAGTAGTAACAATCTCACGCCGACTGTAATCCCCCAGTGTATTGGCATCTTCTACTTTCTGGCTCATATACTTCAATAAATGAACTTTGGGACCGGCAGAAAGCACCTGGTATATAGATCTCTCTGTTTGTTTATCAACTTCTGGATAGCCATTTTTAAATTCAAAATGTTTTATAGAACCATCTTCCTGGGTAAGGTCATAAGCCACAGATTTGAAAGCTTCCAGTTTCATATCCTGGCCATCCTTCTGCACCATGATGGCATTATTATAGATATTGAATTTCACCAACACATTAGAAATAGTTTTACCACTGGGAATCTGGATCGTTGCAGGTTTGTATTCAGGGCTTAAAAAAGGCGAACCACCTACTTCCTGCAATGCAGGTAACCGCATGGGCACTATTACCAGGTCTTCAAAAATAGCTTCATTATTAGTATTGCTTTCTGCAGGCGCCTCAGTGACTGTTTGTGCAAATGTGCCTGAGACAAAAACAAATAAAAGTGTAACACATAAAAATAACCTGAATGAATAGTTGAATTTCATTATAATACAATTTTAAGTAGGCAAATATATCAAACGTATAAGCAGAAAAAAAACATTTAAAAATTTAACAGTACACAATCGTTTGTTTTTTCACTTATTAAAAATTGAAACAATGTCCCCGGTGATATATAAAAAAATGGCCATACAAATTCTGTATAGCCATCAATTCCCCACGGAATAACTTAAAACGCTTTTTTCTCTGTTTGTTTCAAACTCTTAAAATCAGGGGTTAATCCCATATTATAGAACGTAAATGAATAAATATCTGCTGTTGTTTCTAATGCCTTTCTCAGGTTACTGGCACCATGGCCTGAATTAACATCCACTCTGATCAATACAGGATTCTGCCCTTTATAATGTTCCTGTAAAGTAGCTGCATACTTGAAAGAATGTGCAGGCACTACCCTGTCATCGTGGTCAGCAGTAGTAATAAGTGTTGCGGGATAATTCAGGTTATTCTTAATATTATGAATGGGGGAATAAGCCAGCAGGTTTTTAAAATCATCCGGATTATCACTGGTACCATATTCAGGAATCCAATTCCAACCGATAGTGAATTTATGAAAGCGCAGCATATCCATAACTCCCACCTGCGGTATTGCTACTTTGAACAACTCAGGTCGTTGATTAATTACTGCTCCTACCAGTAAACCGCCGTTTGATCCTCCCTGTACCGCCAGGTAATCGCCGGAAGTGTAGCCTTTGTCTATTAAGTATTCTCCTGCAGCAATGAAGTCATCAAAG
>CAZTKV010000233.1:0-3898 GCA_964614285.1 uncultured Chitinophaga sp.
CCACCGGATTGCAACGATTATGGCATAGATTCGTCAACTTTACTGAAATAACTTATTTCTCCTAATCCTCTTCATTTCTGTATATGTTAAAACAAATTTCTTTTAGCTGTGTCTTGCTGCTTATCTCAGGTATTATTTTAGCACAGCGATCAGATGGACGATTAAAATTTCAACAGGGACAAATCTTCGAGATCACTTTACAAACAAAGACCACCATTGCCCAGCAGGCAATGGGCCAGGCCATTGATTTTAATGTAGATGCCACCGGAACTCATGCTTACAAAGTAACAAACACCACAGATGATAACCATACGCTTAATCATACTGTAAAACGGATAACATTTCAATTTGACGGGATGGGACAGAAACAATCCTTCGATTCCGATATACCTAAAGACCTGAATGGACAATTTGGAAAACCGGTTAAGGAAATGCTGGAGAAAAAATATGATATGATTATTGATCCTTTTGGAAAAGTATTAATGACCATGCCGGACAGCTTTGCCTCTTCACTCAATGATAGCCGTATGGCAATCATTACAAGCATGATGAAAGATGTAGTTGAGATTGTGCAACCTCCTAAAAAAGGTAAAGGCAGTGTATTCAGAGTAATTCCTGAGAAAGAAGGCGGTGTGGGAGTGGGTGATTCATGGACAGAGTCAGGTGAAAATGCTACTGAGAAATTTGATGCCACATATGTAATTAGTACCATCAACGATACAACTGTAGTGGTTGACTTTACAGGTAGTTCCACTACTATTATGAAAGCAGAAATGATGGGCAATGAAACAACTACCACCATGAAAAATAAATCAACTGGAAAGATTATTATTGATAAAGAAACAGGGATTATAAAAGAAAAAAGTGAGACAGTAGAGTCAACCGGCAACACCGAAACCATATTTGGCACATTACCTGTAATTTCCAAAACAATAATCCTATTAAAAGTCATTAAAAATTAATGGCACTTTTATCAGAATAAATTATCTTCGGTTTAATCTGCTACTTTTTTAATCCTGCTCATAGTCGTCCCGCTTTATATTGTTTAATCTATTAAACGAAGCGCTATGAGTAAAATTCGCTTTCTAAAGCCGCATTCTTTCTTATTGCCATTTTTACTGATTGTTTCTTTAATTTTTTTTTCGGTATCAGAAAGTGCAGCACAGAAAGGTGGTAAAGGCCGCTACAAAATTATAAAAGTTAAAAAAGATGCCCGAATAAATGGATACAAAATCATTACAGAAGGTGTCAATATCTATTTCGAGGCTATTAATGTAAAAGACCCGGATACCAAAGAACCTGCAGAAGGCGAAGTGGAACTCCGGTATAAATGCACCAAGGATGATCCCCCTATATCTCTAAGATTTCCACTTACCGGCGGCGTCTCGGGCAGGGTTAAAGTAACCTGCCTGGTACTGATTGAACCACAGATATTGTTATTGGATGAACCGGACTAACCAAAAAATCACCTTACCAATAAATCAATGATATGAAAAAAATACTTGTTTTCTTATGTCTATCGGTTATTTTGCCTGTGACTGCAAAAGCTCAATACAACCAGCAATGGTTTATTAGTCATCATCCAGATGGAGCTTTGCTTCCTTCAAAAGCTGCAAAACTCCAGGTAGCAGGTGATCACCTCTATGTGCTTGCCACCGTTCAGGGAAACCCGGTGAACGATGAAGATATTATGCTTATTAAATATGACCTGCAGGGAAACCTGGTTTGGGAAAAGAGATATGGCGTTCCCGGCAATTTTCACGAAAGGGCAGTAGATATGGCAATGGATGAAGTGGGGAACATCTACATCACGGGAGAAAGCTCATTGGAAGGCCCCGCATCGGCTTTCGACTTTTGCACTATTAAATACACACCTGATGGGACCCAAGCCTGGGTGCAGCGCTTCGGGGTCAAGGCACATGGTGAATCTCCTTGCGGGATCAAAGTAAGCAATAGAATGGTCTTTGTTTCCGGAAAAACTATACATACAGCAGGTACCTCAACGGCCGAGGATTTTTATAGTATTATTTATGCTGCTGATTCCGGAAAAGAGCTATGGTCACATTCATGGAACGGCCCCGGCACGGACAGAAGAAATTATCCTTCAGCAATAACGCTAGACAATGAAAATAATCTCATCGTCGTTGGTCGTGGCAGCAACCCAACATTTGACTATAGTGTTATTCGTTACAGGTGGGATACTATTCAACCAAAAAAGTCGAGAGATTCCCTTAAGATTATTCTGGTCTTTGATTGGGCTGCATGGTATAATGGAACCGGAAATGATAACGATGATGCAATGTTTGTTACAACAAACAATGAAGGTGATATTTATGTAACCGGGGAAAGTTATTCAAAGGAAGGCCGGCAGGATATTACCACCGTGAAGTTTGACAAGAAAGGCAATAAACTCTGGGACCAGAGGATTAACGGAACTTTTAACAACAGGGACATCCCATTAGGCATTGCACTGGATAGTAAAGAAAATATTATTGTGTGCGGAACCTTGCTGAACGTAAAAGAAAAACAAAACCAGTCAAAAGAGAATTTCTGCACGATAAAATATAATCCGGACGGGGATACCCTCTGGACAACAGCCTGGCGCAATATTGCCGGTGTTACTACAAAAATGCAGGTAATGGCTATTGATAAGGAGGATCACATTTTTTCCGGAGGCTCTATTATTGCCCCGTCTGTAGAACCATATATCCGCAGGTTGAACCCGGAAGGACAGATAGTTTGGGAAACAAGGATTAAAAACCAGGATGGAACGATGTGGGTTGGCGAACTGCATGCCATGCATATTGACCAGTATGGAAATCTCTATTTTTCCGGGCTCAATGCCAATGCACCCGGCGGACCAAAAATGTTTTTAACAAAATACAGCAAACAATAACACTGCGAAAAAATCAAATCATGAAATCATTATTCAAAATTTTATTTTGCACTGGCTTATTATCCCTGCCTGTACAAAATCTTACAGCACAGAATACAAATACACAAAACATCCTCTTCATCTTTGACGCTTCCGGCTCCATGTGGGGAAAACTGGGCAGTAATACCAAAATACAAGTGGCAAAAGAAACGATGGGTCACCTGATGACCAAGATTCCGGATAATGCCAAAGCTGGTTTAATTGTTTATGGTCATCGAAGTGCATCAGACTGCAATGATATTGAAACTGTTTTCCCGGTTGCTTCTCTGGATAAAACAAAATTTGCATCCAGAATCAAATCAATAAATCCGAAGGGGAAAACGCCGATTGCCAAATCAATCAACCAGGCATTAGCGATAATCAGAGGAATGAATGAGCCGGTCACAATAATATTAATAAGTGACGGCCTGGAAACCTGTGAAGGTAACGCCTGTGAAACTGTAAGAAGCGCAAGAGCTGCCGGTGTGAAGATAACCATGCATGTTGTTGGATTTGGTATTGCAGAAAAAGATCTGGCTCCATTAGAATGTATAGCACAGGCTGGCGGCGGTCAGTATTTCCCGGCTAACAATGCAGATGAACTTGCCGCTGCACTGGAACAAACAGTAAAGGAAGTTCCTGTTGGTGATGCTTACCTATCTGTAAAAACATCGCTTGATGGAAAACTGAAAGATGCCACAGTAAAAGTTTTTAAAAAGGGAGCAACAAAAGAAATAGCATGGGGAAGAACCTATGAAAGCAAAGAAACTAATCCCCGGTTGATGCAACTGCCCTCCGGAACTTATGAAATCGAAATAATGCCGGTCACTATTGAAGGTCATCCCGGCGTTAAGTTTTCGGATGTTGTCATCAATTCCGATGATACACTATTTAAAGAAGTGGTGTTTGAACAAGGAGTAGTGGAAATGCTTGTAACAAGAAACGGCGGCCTTTCAGACGCAACAATACAAATATTTCCGACAG
>CAZTKV010000234.1:0-3787 GCA_964614285.1 uncultured Chitinophaga sp.
TTTTTATGTGCCCGGGAATATTTTAATAAGGATAATCCGAGAGAAGTTTACCTGCGCAAACGCATCAACCAGATGTGGGGAGCTGCTAACTGGAACTGGCATACGAATGGAGAAAAAAAATTGTACTGGCACTGGAGCCCTAATAATGGATTTGATATGAATTTCCCTGTGTGGGGCTATAATGAATGTTTGATCACTTATATCATGGCTGCATCAGCACCAAACCCCGCCAAAGCCATTCCGAAAGAAGCATATGATGGTACCTGGGTGGGAAGTTTTGGGTTTAAAAATGGTAATGAATACTATGGATACAAGTTGCAGTTGGGTAATTATGATAAAGACAAAGGCGGCCCATTATTTTTTGAGCAATATACTTTCCAGGGAATCGACCCGAATGGTTTGGTTGATTCATTAGGAAACGATTATTTCCTGCAGGGTAAAAATCATACCCTGATCAACAGGGCCTATTGCATGGAGAATCCTAAGAAATTCAAAGGGTATAGCGATAAGGTTTGGGGCCTGACAGCCGGTGATAGTTATAAAGGTTATGTGGCACATAGCCCCGAAAATGACCGGGGAGTGATACAGCCCACTGCTGCCATTTCATCCATGCCCTATACACCGAAAGAAAGTATGGAAGCGTTGCGGTCTTTCTATTACGAACTGGGAGATAAAATATGGAGTAAGTATGGTTTTGTGGATGGTTTCAGCATTCATCATAACTGGTATGCAAAATCGCATTTAGCCATTGACCAGGGCCCGATCGTGGTGATGCTGGAAAACTATCGCACCGGATTATTATGGAAATTATTCATGAATATTCCGGATGTGCAGAATGGGTTGAAGCGGCTTGGTTTTTCTTCACCCCATATCAAAAAATAAAGAACCAGTTAACAATTGCATCGCTATGAATGAGAAAATGACAAGAGAACATTTTTTAAAAACAACCGCTATGGCCGGGGCAGCCTTACTTGTTTCTTCATTGGAAGGATGGGCTGCTACAACAGATAAAAAACTGAGAGTTGCAGTGATCGGTTGCGGCAGTGTTAGTAACCGGTACCTTCCCCAGTTACTTTCTTCTAAACTGATTGAAGTAGTAAGCCTTTGTGATATCAGGTATGAAAGGGCTGTTGCGCAGAATAAAGAGTATAAGGTCAATGCACAGACCTACGCAAATATTGATGCCATGCTGCAAGGGGTGCCCTTTGATATGATGGTGACCCTGACGGATATGCAGGTGCATGGTGAGTTGAATAAAAAAGCATTACTGGCCGGTAAACATGTGTGGAGTGAAAAACCGATGGCGAACACTTATGCTGAAGGCAAAGCATTGCTTGATCTGGCAAAGGGTAAAAAACTCCGCATCTGGGGAGCACCGGCAGTGGTCAACAGTCCGCAGTTTGCTTTCATGAGCCGCACCATACAGGAAGGAAAGCTGGGTCGCATCGCAGCGGCACATGGACAATATGGACATACAGGTCCTACCTGGTCGGCGTTCTTTTATGAAAAAGGTGGCGGCAGCATGCCTGACCTTGGTGTTTATAATATGGCGACATTAACCGGGTTGCTCGGTCCTGCAAGAGCAGTAATGGCTATGACAAGTATTGTGAACCCGGAACGCACCGTAGATGATAAAGGAAAAATAAAAGTGGAAGCAGAAGATAATGCCCATATTTTATTGGAACATGATAAAGGAGTGATCAGTCATGTAATGTGCGGCTTCAATTATTTTGATCCGCACGGGCATGAAGCCGGTAACCAATCACTGCATTCCATTCAGGTCTATGGTGACTATGGCAATATGCGGCTGATCGGGTACGATTGGGAAACCAATGGCGTAATGCTGGATACTTCCTGGGATAAACCAGCTGTATTAATGAGTACAGAGAAAGGAGGTTATGAATGGCAGGAAGGTGCAAGAGTGGTCGGTGAAAGTATTATGAACGGAACAGAGCCGCTGATCAATGTGGAGCATGCATTACATGTACTGGAAATTATTGAAGCAGCGAGGAAATCATCAGCAACCGGAATGAAAGTGAAACTAAAAAGTAAATTTCCCTGGCCGATTGTTTAATTACTAAATCTTTATTTATGAGTTCTTATATGTTGCCAGCGCAAATTGAGGCCTACAGTAATGAGGGGTATTTAATTATCAGGAATTTCCTGAATATTGACGAAGTAACTAAACTTCAGCAAATAGCTTTTGATGATGGAGCCATGCGTAAGCATGCTTTTGACCTGAATGACCAGGCAGGTAAAAAAACGAAACTCACCCTTTGGTACAAGCCAGGCAATGATGCATATGGCTTATTGACCAGGAGCAATCGTATGGTTAGAGGCGCTGACAGCCTGATGGAAGGGAAAAGTGCTGTTTGTCACTTCCACAGCAAACTGATGCAGAAAGAACCCAAAGTGGGCGGTGCCTGGGAATGGCACCAGGATTATGGATATTGGTACAAGAATGAATTCCTGTTACCCGACCAGATGATCTCTGTTATGATTGCGATTACTGATGCTAATAAGGAGAATGGGTGCCTGCAGGTAATAAAAGGCTCGCATAAGATGGGACGGGTGGAGCATGGTTTTGCCGGAGAGCAGGTGGGAGCATCACAACGTTATGTTGATCTGGCATTAAAAACAATGGAGTTGGTCTTTGTTGAGTTAAAAGCCGGGGATGCACTATTCTTTCATCCCAACCTGCTCCACCGGTCGGAAGCCAACTTATCTGATAATGCCCGTTGGTCACTGATCTCTGTTTATAACAGGAGCGGAAATATTCCTTACAATGAACCATCGCAGTCAAGTACTATTCCTGTAGAGGCAGTACCAGATGCTGCATTACTGGAATGGAAAGAGGAGCTGATTAATGAGTCAGCTAATTTTCTGGAAAAAGAAAAAGATCAGGCTTTAAAATAATACCTATATGTTTTTTTCTTCTTCGCCTATATGGCAAACAACTGGGCTTACTATCATACGGGTAATCTTAGGTGCATTTTTGATCTATCACGGGTGGGAAATCTTTAATGAAGTAAAAATGAACGAATACCTGCTTTGGGATAATTTCAAAAATTCCAATGGGAAATTGCTGGTATATGCCGGCAAGGCGGCAGAATTGCTTGCAGGTATCCTGTTTGTATTAGGACTATTTACCCGTATTGCTTCATTGCTTACCATCGGAACGATGTGTTATATAGCATTTTTCCTGGGCAATGGTATTATCTGGAATAACGACCAGCATCCGTTCCTGTTTGTATTGCTGGCATTGATTTTCATTTTTACCGGCCCCGGAAGATATAGTCTGGATCATTATTTATTTAAACCGAAACCGGATACAGATAATGCCTGACAGTTTACAGGTACATATTAATACAAAAGGCAAAGAGGCCAACAGCTATGATGCGATTGTGATCGGCAGTGGTATCAGCGGCGGCTGGGCAGCCAAAGAACTATGTGAAAAAGGCCTGAAGACATTGGTGCTGGAAAGAGGAAGACCGGTGGAGCATATCAAAGATTATCCAACGGCTCATTTATCGAGATGGGAATTGCCGCACCGCGGATGGATTACCAATGAAACGAAGAAAAATAATCCATTGATAAGTAAAGCGGCCGGTTATAGTGAGGATACACAGCATTTTTTTGTGAAGGATGCCGATCATCCTTATGTGCAGGAAAAACCATTTGACTGGATACGGGGATACCAGGTAGGAGGCAAATCACTCACCTGGGGAAGGGCTTGCGCAAGATGGAGTGAATATGATTTCACTGCACCTAAACGATATGGATATGG
>CAZTKV010000235.1:0-3753 GCA_964614285.1 uncultured Chitinophaga sp.
ATGCGTTACAACACCTGGCAGAAATATATGAGCAAACCGGCAACATAAATGAAGCAATTAAATATTCCAAAGAAAGTCTGCAGATAAGAAAAACAGCTGGAGATAAAAAAGGAGAGGCAGAAATATTATTATTTCTTGCCCGGATACAAAAAGATCAGCCGGTAGAAGAAACTGGAACTGCTATCATTGAGCGGCTGAATGGGGCATTGAGAATTGCCGGAGAAATAAAAGCTATGGCCCTGTTAAGTGAAGCCAGGCTTGCTTTGTACGAGTATTATAAAGGGCAGCAAAATTTTAAAGAAGCTGTTGAGCAACTTGAATTGCATATCCAGTTAGAACGGGAATTGCAAAAAAATGCCATTAACCAGAAAGTAGTAAACCTGGAAATAACATATAAGGCCGAACAAACAAAAAAGGAGGCAGAAGCAGTAAGGTCCCAAAACGAAGAACTGACAAAACTCAACCAGGAAATTGAAGAGCAGAAGAAAAAACTAGAAGAAACCTTAACTGATCTTAAAGCAACACAGGCCCAGCTTATACAATCTGAGAAAATGGCTTCATTAGGTGAACTTACCGCAGGTATTGCCCATGAAATTCAAAATCCGTTAAACTTCGTGAATAACTTTTCAGAAGTAAGCAACGAATTGCTGGATGAAATGAAACAGGAAATAGATAAAGGAGAGATGGATGAAGTAAAAGCTATTGCAGATGATGTAAAGCAGAACCTGGAAAAAATATTGCACCACGGTAAAAGGGCCGATGGCATTGTAAAAGGTATGTTACAACATTCCAGAACAAGTACTGGTCAAAAAGAACTGACAGATATCAATGCATTGGCAGAGGAATACCTGAGGTTGGCTTATCATGGATTAAGGGCAAAAGAAAAGTCATTTAATGCAACAATGAAAACTGATTTTGATGAAAGTATCGGTAAGATTAATGTCATTCCGCAGGATATTGGAAGAGTGATTCTGAATTTAATTACCAACGCATTTTACGCTGTTTCAGAAAGAAAGAAGTTGAATATAGAAGAATATGAGCCGGTTGTTACGGTAAGCACAAGAAAATTTAATGACAGGATTACTGTGCATGTAAAAGATAATGGAACGGGCATTACGCAAAAAGTAATGGAAAAAATATTTCAACCTTTTTTTACTACCAAACCCACAGGGCAGGGAACTGGTTTAGGTTTATCATTGAGTTATGATATTGTAAAAGCACATGGTGGGGAGTTGAAAGTTGAGACGATGGAAGGAGAGGGAAGTGAGTTTATTATTCAATTACCCTTATATTAATAGTTTAAATCAATCCCTGTTAATTGGCTATTTATGAAAGCAAAGACAATCAAAGGAAAATCAACGCAAGAAATAAGAATTGCTTTAGAGCAAAGCATGACTGATGCCCGCCTGCCGGACGGGCAGGGTTTTAAACCAACATTGGCATTGGTTTTTCTTTCTGCAATGAATGAAATAGAGGCCATTTGTTCTTTACTGGACAAAGAAGGAATTGCCATTTTTGGTGCTACTACGTTTGCAGAGTTTACAGAACAGGACGCTGAAAATACAGGTATTGCTGTGCTGCTTTTAGATATCAACCCCGCTTATTTCAAAATTGTTTTAAAAGATAATGGGGAAGGCTCAGGTTATGAAATAGGATGCCAGATTGGAGAAACAGGTATAAAAACATTTACTAACCCCGCATTTATTATTTCTTCTGCAAATTATAAAATTCACGGTGCATTGATCATACAGGGAATGGTAGAAAAAGCGGGTGCCAATGTTTCTATTGTTGGAGGCAAGGCAGGGGATTTAATAACCATGGAAGGGAAAGTTTTTACCAACACTCAATCAAGTGATAATGGTATCATTTCATTGATACTTGACCAGGATAAAATAACCTTAAAAGGAATGGCGGCGTCCGGATGGAAACCTGCCGGGACTGAAAAGAAAATTACACATTGCATAGGTTCCTGGATCTATACCATAGATGATCAACCGGCATTTGATGTGGTTAAAAAATTCCTTGGGAATGATATTGTAGAAGATAAAAATAAGGAAGGCATTGTAAAACTAAGTATCATCTATCCTTTACAATTATATCGGGAAGGAGGAAGCCCGTATATGCTCCCCATCTTATTTGCCAATACAGAAGATAATTCTGTTATGCTTGCTGAAGCAGTACCGGAAGGTTCCTTATTCCGGTTTTCAATGCCACCGGATTTTGATGTGATTGATATGGTGATCAAAAGTTCACAGGAAGTAAAAGAAAAAATATTGTCCGAAGCAGATGCACTCGTCATTTTTTCCTGCATAGGCCGGTTAGGATCGTTGGGACCCATGGCTTCAAAAGAAGTAGAAGGATTGGCTGATACCTGGGAAAGCCCGATGATTGGATATTATTCTCTTGGTGAATTTGGACGGGTAGCCAATGGTAAACCTGAGTTTCATGGTACTACTGTAAGCTGGGTAGCATTAAAAGAAAAATAACTATGAACGCAAAATCAATCAAAGGAAAATCTACAGAAGAAATCAGTTCTGCATTAACGGGAAATATGGCCGATGGATTCAAGCCAACTTTAGCCATTGTATTTATATCTGTTAAACAGGACAGAGAAGTTATTTCCAGATTATTGGACGAAAAAGGCATCCAGATATTTGGTTCTACCACAGCAGGCGAATTTATTGATGGCGAAATTGAAGAAGGCAGCATTGTGATGCTATTGCTCGACATGAACCCAGCTTATTTTAAAATAGAATTTTTGGAAACAAGCCAGGAGACCGCTTTCGAAGACGCAACCAAACTGGGCATTACCGGAAAGGAGACTTTTACCAACCCGGCGTTTATTATAGCAAACAGTGGCGTGTCTTTAGATGGTGAACCATTTGTTGAAGGCATCATACAAGGTTTTGGAAAATCTCCCTCGTCCGCAGACAGGGAAGTAGCCATATTTGGAGGTAAGGCAGGCGATGATCTGGCATTGGAATCAACATTTGTATTTACCAGCGGAAAAAGTAATAACTGCGCATTGGTAGCACTCATTATTGATGAAGATAAGGTAGATGTCAGGGGTATTGCTACTTGTGGCTGGCAAGCTATTGGCACCACAAAAACAGTTACGAAAAGTGAAGGTAATACTGTATATACCATCGACGATAAACCAGCATTGGATATGCTCATGAATTACCTTGGTGTTGAGATAAAGCAGGAAGGCAGTAAGGACATCGTGACATTTCTAAGCTCCTGGTATTATCCCTTGCAGGTGGAACGTGAAAATGTAGATCCTGTAATACGCACAGCCATGTTTGCCAATCGGGAAGACCGTTCACTTATTTGTTCAGGAAAAGTGCCTCAGGGGTCAAAGATCAAGTTTTCGATGCCACCGGATTTTGACTCCATTGATACAGTCGTTGCAGAATGTAAGGTCATTAAGGACGAAGCACAGCAGGAAGCTGATGCCCTGATCATGTTTTCCTGTGTAAGCAGGTATTTATCTTTTGGAGTTGTAATGAAAGAGGAGATAGAGCAGGTGCAAAAAATCTGGGATGCACCTATGGCAGGCTTTTTTTCCTATGGCGAATATGGAAAATCCCTGCCTGTCCGGCAGGCAGGCCTGTCTCCAGGTAACGCAGAGAAAACCGCTAAATATGATTATCATAATAATACATGCTGCCTGGTGGCACTAAAAGAAAAATAAAATCATGAAAGCAAAATCAATCAAAGGAAAATCGACAGAAGAAATCAAGGAAGCATTAG
>CAZTKV010000236.1:0-1438 GCA_964614285.1 uncultured Chitinophaga sp.
CCGGCTTCTTTTCTATTTGCCAAATTTAATCTTTCCTTTCGGATATACAGCCGAGCTGCCTAATAATTCTTCGATTCTTAACAGTTGATTATACTTGGCCATGCGGTCTGTTCTTGATGCGCTACCTGTTTTTATCTGGCCACAATTCAATGCTACTGCAAGGTCAGCAATGGTGGTATCTTCTGTTTCTCCGCTGCGATGGCTCATGATGGTATTATAGCCATTATGTTGTGCCAATGTTACTGCATTGATGGTTTCTGTAACAGTTCCAATCTGGTTTACTTTTACCAGTAGGGCATTACCAATTCCTTTGTCAATACCCTGCTGCAAACGGGTAACATTGGTAACAAACAGATCGTCGCCCACCAGTTGACATTTTTTACCAACAGCTTCTGTCAGCATTTTCCAGCCGGCCCAATCATCTTCAGCCATTCCATCTTCGATACTGCATATGGGGTATTTTTTCACCCAGCTTTCCCAATATTTGGCTAATTGTTCACTACTCATTTCTTTGCCACTGCTTTTATGAAACACATATTTTTTCTTTTTGCTGTCCCATAGTTCGCTGTTTGCGGCGTCCATGGCAATTTTAATTTGTGTTCCGGCTTTATATCCTGCAGCGTCAATAGCGGTTAATACGGTTTCAATAGCTTCTTCGTTACTCTGTATATTTGGAGCAAATCCGCCTTCGTCCCCCACATTGGTGCTGTATCCTTTTTTCTTTAGTACTGTTTTCAGGGCATGAAAAATTTCTACCCCCCAGCGTAAGCCCTCATTAAAACTGGGTGCACCAACCGGCATAACCATAAATTCCTGGAAATCGATCTTGTTATCTGCATGAGCGCCACCGTTCAGAATGTTCATCATCGGAATGGGAACCACTTTTGCGTTAGTACCACCGATATAACGGTACAGTGGTAAGGCGGCTTCTTCTGCTGCTGCTTTGGCAACAGCCATACTTACTGCAAGAATTGCATTTGCTCCTAATTTTCCTTTATTAGGGGTGCCATCCAACTGGATCATCATTTCATCGATGCCAGTCTGATCAGCCACATCATAGCCCAGTAATGCGGGAGCAATATCTTTATTTACATTAGTTACTGCTTTCAATACACTTTTACCAACATATTTTTTCTTATCACCATCCCGTAACTCAACCGCTTCATGAATACCAGTACTGGCCCCACTGGGCACTGCAGCCCGGCCTAAAGCCCCTTCATCTGTTATTACATCTACTTCTACTGTAGGATTGCCTCTGGAATCTAAGATTTGCCTGGCGAAGATCTCTGAAATGTAGCTCATGTTTTATTACTTGTTTTTAAAATTGAATTGTATGTTACTGTGTCAATGATCTGAACACATCTTCTAAACTTTGGTTTTCGCTTTGCAAAGAAACGATGTTGAGGTTGTGCTGCAAAGACAACTCCATAATTTGTTT
>CAZTKV010000236.1:1538-3728 GCA_964614285.1 uncultured Chitinophaga sp.
TGGAGCATCCAATAAGAATAAACAAGGCAGCCACGGCACTTATTACAGGGGTGTTGTGTTGGAGTGTTTTTGCTGTTTCAGCACCAGATAAACATATTCCCGCCCATCTTCTAACTGAATATCTTGGTGAAGTAGCGGGTATTTTGTTTTTTTTATTGGGAGCTATGACCATAGTTGAATTAATAGATGCACACGATGGATTTGAAGTGATTACCAGCCGTATCCAAACTACCAGTAAAAAGAAATTAGTGTGGGTGATTGGTTTTTTAACCTTTTTCCTGTCTGCTGTGCTGGATAATCTTACTACTACTATTGTAATGGTTTCTCTGTTGCGTATTATTATTCCAGAAAAGAAAGACAGGTTGCTTTTCGCAGGATTGGTTATTATAGCTGCAAATGCGGGAGGAGCCTGGAGTCCTATTGGCGATGTTACCACAACTATGTTATGGATCGGCGGACAAATTTCAGCCGGAAATATTATTATACAAACCTTTCTTCCGAGCCTTGCTTGTTTTTTTGTGCCGGCATTACTTATTACCCGCCAATTAGAAGGCAATTTTCAATTTCCGGATAAAATTACAGGGAAAAGGAATCTTAGTACCAGCAGCAAAGACAGGAACACAGTTTTTTGGATAGGTATATTAAGTCTTTTATTCGTTCCGGTTTTTAAAGCCATTACTCACTTACCACCATATATGGGTGTTTTGCTTGGGCTGGGTATAATGTGGGTAGTTACAGAAATGATCCATAGTGAAAAAGATGAAGCCGAGAAAGGTTTATTTTCGGTAAACCATGCATTACGGAAGATTGATACACCGAGTATTTTGTTCTTCCTGGGCATCCTGTTAAGTATTGCTGCCTTGCAGGCAACCGGTATATTGTCTGATCTTGCCGGTTGGATGAATAGCTCTATTGGCAACATTAAAATTATCACTGTTTTGATTGGACTATTGTCAGCAATAGTGGATAATGTGCCGTTGGTTGCCGCTGCACAGGGCATGTATAGCCTGGAACAATATCCAACTGACCACTATTTTTGGGAATTTCTTGCTTATTGTGCCGGCACGGGGGGTAGCATACTTATTATTGGCTCTGCTGCTGGTGTAGCGGCTATGGGGCTTGAAAAAATAGAATTTTTCTGGTACCTAAAAAAAATTGGATGGCTGGCCTTGTTGGGTTACCTGGCGGGTGCAGGGGTTTACCTGTTGCAGCTTTATTTAACCCATGGCTGAGTTTTCATAGGTCTTCAAATTCATAGAGAGGGTCAATATCTGTACCTGCTTTCATTTCCACAATAGGTTTTATTAAGCCATCGTGCAGGTCATACACCCATCCATGCAGATCGGGACGTTGTTCAGTGCTCCATGCTCTCTGAATGAGAGCGGTTTTTGCAAGGTTAAATACCTGTTCTTTCACATTTAATTCTACCATCCTGTTTACCCTTTTTTCTTCATCCGTTATACTTTCCAGTTCTTTGCGGTGTATCCGATAGATATCTTTTATGTTTCGCAGCCACATATTAAGCACCTGGTTAAAATCTTCATTAGACATCGCTGCTTTTATACCGCCGCAACCATAATGACCACACACAACCACATGTTTTATTTTGAGATGATTGACGGCATAATCAACCACACTCATCAGATTCACATCTGTATTTACAACAAGATTGGCCACATTACGATGAATAAATATTTCTCCGGGTTCTGTTTGGGTAATCTGATCAGGCGGCACCCTGCTGTCGCTACAACCGATCCAGAGAAATTCAGGAGTTTGAACATGTAGTAATCTTTCAAAAAAAGTTGGATCTTCTGCCAGTTTTTTGGCGGCCCAGTGTCTATTATCATTTAATAATACCTCGTAAGGCTTCATGTGCAGGATTTTAGAAGGTAAAAATAGCTTATAAAGAATAGGAAAATATCCATAACCGGTAAGCTAAATAATTTGTAACAGATTGTTTTTCAAAAAATGACAAAAAACTTCAACAATTTTAAGCTTGTCCTGTTAATTTTACCTCTCTCAGGTAATCACAGAATAATTGGCTTTACTTGGTTAACAAACCACAAAGCATTATCTTACAGCGCTTTTAATGACGAGAACGAAGAATATATATAATCTCTTTAACCTTATATCATCTGTTTTTATGATGATGGCGTTGCTTTGGCTTACCATAAGCACTCCATTTGTATA
>CAZTKV010000237.1:0-3706 GCA_964614285.1 uncultured Chitinophaga sp.
TTTTTAACAAACGGTCATACCGTTGATGTGCAGTTTCAAACTGGATGGAATCCATTCTTTCCTGTGAAAGGATAAGTGAGGCCGTTATCATTTTGCGGAGTAGTTTTTCTATATCATGATGCTGATCAGCCAGTGCCATAAAGTCGTTATAAGAGATGCCGTAGACTTCGGAGGGCTCCAGAGTTTGGATAATGAGGTGGCTGGGTGTTCGTTGAAAATAGCTGGTAATAGATAGAAAGAATTGTTCATCCAGGGCTATCCATTCGGTAATTTCCTTTTCATTCTTATAATAGTAAATGCGGGCTGCTCCCTTTTGAATAAAGTAAAGGTAGTCTGAAACAGTCTGCCCCCTTACCAGCAAATGATCTTTGGGAACTGACCAGTATTTCCAGGCTGCCAAAAAGCTGGTCATGTTTTGTGGTGACAGGGAAGATATTTTGAGAATGGCTTTTTGCAACATTTCCATTTTAGAAAATTAGTGAAAGAAATGATATTTTTAGTTTATGATTAAAACACCCCCTTATTTACAAAAGGGCGATACAATCGGATTGGTTTGCCCTGCCGGTTTTATGCTGATGGATAAAGTGCAGGCCTGTATTACTGCATTACAACAATGGGGCTATGCGGTTAAAATTGGAAAAACAGTGGGAAGCGATTCTCAAACCTATTTTTCCGGAACAGATGAAGAACGGCTGAATGATTTTCAGCAAATGCTTGATGACGATGAGGTAAAAGCGGTGTTATGTGCAAGGGGCGGTTATGGTATGGGCCGTATCATAGACAGGATTGATTTTAAAAAGTTCAAGAAACAACCTAAATGGATAATAGGTTACAGCGATATCACTGTATTACACAGCCATCTTTATACTAATTATTATATATCATCCCTGCATTCGCCGATGGCAGGGGCATTTACTGATGGTGGCAGTACTAACGAGTTTGTTCTTTCTTTGCGAAATGCACTGGAAGGAAAAAAGATCAGGTACCAATGTGATGTGCATGAGTATAACAGAAGAGGAGAGGCGATTGGAGAGTTAGTGGGAGGTAATCTTGCTCTATTGACCCATTTGGTAGGCTCTGATTCTGATATAAAAACCCGTGGTAAAATATTGTTTCTTGAAGATGTCGGTGAACAATTGTATAATATTGACAGGATGATGTATCAGCTGAAACGGAGTGGTAAAATTGCCCGGCTGGCCGGGTTGGTACTGGGTGGATTTACAGAGACCAAGGATACTGAAAGACCCTTCGGTCAGACAGTTCATGAAATACTCAGGGATATTGTAAAGGAATATGATTATCCTGTATGTTTTGATTTTCCTGTCAGTCATACCGACAGAAATTATGCGTTGAAAATTGGTGTGGGATATAAATTGAAAGTTGGAAAATCAAAAGTTACACTGGAAGAATAAAAGACGTCCTGCAATTGCAGGACGTTAGCCATTAACCATAAACCAGGATTATAAAGGGGTTTTTCGTTACCTTTTTTTTAGTCTTGTTTCTTAGTTGACCAGGTCAAAACGATCAAGGTTCATTACTTTGGTCCATGCTGCTACAAAATCTTTCACAAATTTTTCCCCAGCATCTTCACTTCCGTAAACTTCAGCTAGTGCCCTTAGTTCTGAATTCGACCCAAAAACAAGATCGGCACGGGTTGCTGTCCATTTAGCTTTGCCTGTTGCACGGTCACTTCCCTCAAACAATTCTTTATGTTCATCGGTTGCCTTCCATACTGTACTCATGTCAAGCAGGTTGACTAAGAAATCATTGGTAAGCACTTCAGGACGTTTAGTGAAAACGCCATGTTTCGAACCATCAAAGTTGGTATTCAGTGCCCGCATGCCACCCACTAGAACCGTCAACTCAGGAGCCGTTAGTGTCAGTAATTGAGCCTTATCTATCAGTAGTTCTTCTGTTGATACAGCATATTTGGTTTTTAGATAATTGCGGAAACCATCGGCTACAGGTTCAAGCACTGCAAATGATTCAACATCTGTTTGCTCCTGCAAAGCATCCATACGTCCGGGTGTGAAAGGAACAGTAATGCTTTGTCCCGCATCTTTCGCAGCTTTTTCAACACCAGCACAACCTGCCAGTACGATAATATCTGCCAATGAAACTTTTTTACCTCCCGATTGTGCAACATTAAAATCTTTTTGAATTTTCTCCAGTGTATCCAGCACTTTTCCAAGTTGAGCTGGATTATTCACTGCCCAATACTTTTGAGGTGCCAGCCGAATCCGGGCACCATTGGCGCCACCACGTTTATCTGAACCACGGAAAGTAGAGGCCGAAGCCCATGCTGTCGATACTAATTGAGACACTGTCAAGCCCGAATCAAGGATTGAAGTTTTCAATGAAGCAATGTCTTTCTCATCAATCAGTTTATGGTCAACTGCCGGAACCGGATCTTGCCAGATCAATTCTTCTTTTGGTACTTCGGGGCCTAAGTATCTGGTAACAGGACCCATATCACGGTGTGTTAACTTAAACCATGCCCGTGCAAAGGCATTTGCAAACTCGTCGGGGTTTTCGAAGAATCGACGAGAAATTTTTTCGTAGACAGGATCGAACCTTAATGAAAGATCAGTTGTAAGCATCATTGGTGCATGTCGTTTAGACTTGTCATGTGCATCTGGCACCGAATCAGCACCAGCTCCATGTTTTGGCTGCCACTGATGCGCACCTCCCGGGCTTTTTGTCAATTCCCAATCGTAGCCGAAAAGATTCCAAAAGAAATTATTACTCCATTTGGTTGGTGTGCTCGTCCAGGTAACTTCCAGGCCGCTGGTGATAGTATCACCGCCTTTGCCTGAACCAAAACTGTTTTTCCATCCGAAACCCTGCTCTTCTATATCAGCTGCTTCCGGATCAGGGCCAACATATTTGCCTGCATCTGCAGCGCCATGTGTTTTGCCAAAAGTGTGGCCACCTGCAATCAGTGCAACAGTTTCCTCATCATCCATGGCCATACGCTTGAATGTCTCCCGGATATCACGGGCTGCTGCTATCGGATCAGGATTTCCATTTGGACCTTCCGGGTTCACATAGATCAACCCCATCTGCACAGCAGCAAGCGGGTTATCAAGATCCCTTTCACCGGAATAACGTTTATCGTCTAACCACTTGGTTTCAGAACCCCAATACACATCTTCTTCCGGTTCCCAAACATCTTCACGACCACCGGCAAAACCAAAAGTTTTGAATCCCATGGATTCCAGTGCAACATTGCCAGCAAGAATCATAAGGTCGGCCCAGGATATCTTTCGACCATATTTTTGTTTTATTGGCCAAAGAAGCCTGCGGGCCTTATCAAGACTCACATTGTCAGGCCAACTGTTGAGAGGGGCGAACCGTTGCTGGCCAGCTCCAGCTCCGCCACGACCATCACCGGTACGGTATGTACCAGCGCTATGCCATGCCATGCGGATAAATAAAGGACCGTAGTGACCGAAATCAGCCGGCCACCAATCCTGTGAGTCAGTCATTAGTTGGTGCAGGTCTTTTTTCAACGCTTCGAAATCAAGACTTTTAAATTCTTCTGCATAATTAAATGCTGTTCCCATCGGGTTTGACAGGGAAGAATGCTGACGCAGGATGTTTAACTTTAATTGATTTGGCCACCAGTCGCGGTTTTTTGTTCCGCCACCACCAACGGGTTTTTTAAATGCTCCATTGTGGACAGGGCACTTGCTGATGTCGTTAG
>CAZTKV010000238.1:0-3662 GCA_964614285.1 uncultured Chitinophaga sp.
CCCTGGACTTTTTAGTGCTCCAGGGAATTACAGCAGCTTCTGTTTATAAAAATATCCACTCTATGTGCAACGGGGCGAACCTTGCTTATGAAAGAAAAGCCTTTTATGAAGTAAATGGCTTTTCTGGCATTGACACTATTGCTTCAGGGGATGATATGCTGCTGCTGCACAAAATATGGAAGCAATACCCCGGTAAAGTACATTACCTGAAATCAAAAGCCGCTGTCGTTTCTACACAGCCGATGAAAACATGGAAAACATTTTTCAATCAGCGTATCCGCTGGGCCAGTAAAGCCAAAAATTATAATGATAAAAGGATTGTGGCTGTACTACTGCTGGTTTATCTTTTCAATCTTTCATTTCCCGCAATGGCAATTGCTGGATTTTGGTGCTGGCATTATTGGTTGTACCTGGCAGGTTTGTGGATAGCAAAAACTATGATTGAATTCCCTTTTGTTACTGCTGTTGCCGGATTCTATAAGAAGCAATCATTAATGAAGTATTTCTTTCTGTTTCAACCTCTTCACATCCTTTACACCATCAGCTCTGGCCTTTTCGGCCAGTTTGGTAAGTATGACTGGAAAGGGAGAAAAGTAAAATGAGTATCTTTCCCCGTATGAGCCAATCCCAATCATTCCAGGCCGCTGCATGGCGAAGACTGAAGAAGAACAAAGGCGCCATCTTTGGATTGATTATAATTATACTGGCTGTGCTAATTGCCATTTTCGCCTATTTTATTGCGTCCGATTCTTCTCCCTATGCCAATCGTATCATTTTAGAAATTGGTGGCGAAAAACCGGGATACCAACAGGATTTTATCAAAGTAAAAAAAGAAAAAGATGTTGTTGCTGCCAGTTTTGTCCATCAGCTGTTTTTGGGCAAGGAAGATGTTTACTACTATATTCCGGTTGTAAGTCATGAACAAAAAGCAGACAGCATCATTGTTCAGAAATATATTGATGAAGGCATAAGTGAAAGATTGGCCTATCATGTTTCCCAAACAGCGCCAGCACCCATTATTACAAAAAAATTCATCACAGGAACCGACAAATATGGGAGGGATATTCTGAGTCGTATTATTGTTGGCACAAGGGTAAGCTTAAGTGTAGGCTTGATCACTGTTATTATTTCACTGAGTATTGGTTTGATCCTGGGCTCATTGGCCGGGTTTTACCGCGGCAGGGTAGATGATGTGATCATGTGGTTTATCAATGTCATCTGGAGCATCCCTACTTTACTTTTGGTATTTGCCATCACTTTAGCACTGGGCAAAGGCTTCTGGCAGGTATTTATTGCTGTAGGATTAACTATGTGGGTAAATGTGGCCCGGCTGGTTAGAGGCCAGGTGCTTGGAGTAAGGGAACTGGAATATATTGAAGCAACCAGAGCTCTTGGCTTTTCCAACTTCAGAACAATAGTAAGACATATCTGGCCGAATATTATTGGTCCGGTAATGGTAATCGCTGCCTCTAATTTCGCTTCTGCCATTGTTATTGAGGCAGGTCTTAGTTTTTTGGGTGTGGGAGTACAACCTCCTATGCCCAGCTGGGGGCTGATGATAAAGGAGAATTATAACTTCATCATCACCCAAAATCCTATGCTTGCTTTAGCTCCGGGATTTGCCATTATGCTATTAGTTCTTGCGTTTAACCTTTTAGGAAATGGTTTAAGAGATGCCCTGAATGTCAGGGGAAGAATCTGATCTTGTATTAACATCTGTCATAATTAAAATGGAAAAACATAAAAAGAAAAGACTCCCGATTTTATCTGTCTCCACAAGGTCACTTAACAAATTTACTGTGATGATCATAACAATTATCACCCCGGCTGTTATCGCTGTTGTTTTATAAAATTCATCTTTAATCCTGTGAAATAAGTACTGAGCATAATAAAGCATAGCACCCAACAGAAGTACCAGAAAAATCAAACCAGGGTAACCCTGCTCAATAACCGTTAGCAGAAAATAATTATGTATTGTTGAGTGTTCCTTATTATCACTTACCCATGTTTTATAAGCCGGTACTGCATAGGGTTTATAATTATCGTAAAATGTGTTGGGGCCATAACCGGTTAACGGCTTATCTTTTATCATCCTCACTCCTGCGATCCAGCGGTAGAAGCGTTCTGCCGTAGAAACGTCTTTTAATTTATAGGTAGCCACCAGGTGTTCACTAAAATTCTTATGGAAAATAGTTGTCTGGTAATCGTGGGCATAACGCAGATAACGGTCATTACTTTTCAGCCAAAAAACGGCAGCTATGGCAGTTATTATAAACAGCGCATAAGCGACCGTCAAAATTTTCTTTTCAATCAACCAATAAGTAATAACCCCGGTAATAAGAGCCAGCCATGCACCCCTTGCATAAGAAAAGAACAATGCTGATAGCGAAATGATAGTAGCTGCTGCAAATAGCCATTTCAACTTAGCTGTTTTTGCAAGCTTCCAAAAGGCAATCAATACCGGCACTATACAAACCAGCATCGCAGAATAATTCACATGATTACGGAAAAAAGGGGAAACTGATTCATTAATAGTTGCAAAACTGAAACTGTTGTTACTATGCCTTATTAAGGCAATGATTGTGACCAAAAACATAGAAAAGATTATCAGTTTAGCGGCCATCACAATTCTTTCTTTATTTTGAAACACTATTAAAGGAGCCAATACAAAGGCACCAACATACCAGGCCTTTGCCAGCAAAAATTTTATTGAGACTAGTGTATCAGTGGAGAATATGACCGTTACTAGCATCCAGCCAAGCATAACTAAGAGTAAAAAAAACAATGGATGCCGCCACAGCTTTCCGGAAACTGCTTGAGGTGAGTAAAGCCAGTACGCAAAGAAGAAAAAAGATGTTAGCAACATTAAAAATTCATCCGGAATATCAGTTCCTAACGTAGGCGAAAAATTATACTCGAAAGAAAGTGGCAGTGTCAACAATAGTAAAAAGAAAACTGCATTCCGGTTTTGCCAACCTGCGTATAAAAATAAGGCGGCAAATGGAATGGTTATCAGCCAAAACAACTCAGAAAAAAAAGCAAGAAATAATACCAGGATAAATAAACCAGCAAGCGAAGCAAAAAGCCCATTCTCTTTTTTCATAGAAAAAATTATCACTTACGGATAGTTTTTCTTTTTTCAAGTACTAAAGCAAGGAATAAAGAAAAAATAAATGCAAGTACACCTGTTGCTACAAGCAGTTGTATTCTCTTAGGTCTGTCAGGCCAGTCAGAAGCTTTGGCTTTTTCCACTATAACTAATACAGGTGGTTTGCTGTCAACCATCAGTTGATATTCTGTAATCAGGTTATCATATTGCTTCAACTTTTCCTGCAGCAAAATATTTTTCTCCTGTGCGGCACTATCTGATTTTGCCTTTAACCGCTCCCGGCCTGATATTAATCCCTGCAGTGTTGCTTCATTACCTGCACCCTGTAAGTATTGGTGAATCGATTGCAACTGATCCATTATTGAATTAGCCAGCTGGGGAGCCAGTTCTTTATCCGTATCCCAAACCTTAACCTTTAGTTCCCCATATTCACTCTTCATTACTTTGGTATTCTTTTTTAATATTGAGGCTGCTTTAGAAATGGCTGCAGCTCCTTTTTCGCCCATTTTATAATGATCCCATAGGTTATATTTTTGAGCAACCACAGTATAGA
>CAZTKV010000239.1:0-3648 GCA_964614285.1 uncultured Chitinophaga sp.
AGCTGTTTTCAAAAAGCGGCTATAATTTTGATCCTGCTGAATTTAATAAAGCTTCAGTATATGAAGGTCTGGAGGATGATGCCAGCAAAAATCCTTTGCCTGAAGCAGTTTCTTTACTTCGGTTTGCTCCCAACAGGTCAAACCAGGGAGAACAGGGCAGCTGTGTGGCATGGAGTTGTGCTTATGGGGCGCAAACTATTTTGACTGCTGCGGCTACTGGTGCCGATCCCAATACAATACGTTTTAGTCCTTCTTATCTGTACAACCAGATCAAACTGGAAGGTTGCCAGGGTTCATATTTGCAGCGGGCCATGGAAGCCATGCAGAAAAATGGCGGTGTACCACTTAGTCAGTATCCATATACTGACCAGGATTGTGAGAGGGTGCCAACCTCGGCTGATGTGCAGGCAGGAAGACAAAATGTTATTCATGGCTTTACCCGTATCACCAACGGAGATAATATTAACGAGATAAGTGTAAGGGGCATAAAAGAACACCTGGCTAAGGATGCTCCTGTTGCCATTGGTATGATGGTGGGGCAAAGCTTTATGCAGAATATGATGGGGCAGGAACTGTGGGAACCCAGTGGTATGGATGCATCACAAATGGGAATGGGCGGACATGCCATGACAGTGATTGGGTATGATGACAGGAAATTCGGCGGAGCATTCCAGATCATGAACAGTTGGGGTCCCGAGTGGGGAAATAATGGAGTGGCATGGGTAAGATATGGTGATTTTAAAACGTATGTGAGAGAAGCTTATGGTATCGATCCATTGCCAAAAAGAAGCAATGTGGCAAATATTCCGTTGGAATGTAATATAGGGTTAGTAAAGAATGATGATAAGCAGAATATAGCTTTACGGGTAACAGGTAGTAATTTATTTGAAACCGTATCACCTATCAAAGTAGGTACCCGTTTTAAAATGTCAATAGAAAATGCAACAGAATGCTACATCTATGTTTTCGGGCAAGAAGTAGATGGCAGCAGTTTTGTTTTATTCCCCTACCTGAAGCCGGGTGAAACAGTTTCCAAACATTCGCCTTATTGTGGTATTACCGGTTATCGTTTGTTTCCCAAAGCACAATCGCTGGAAGCCGACAGCATTGGTACCAAAGACTATATTGCCATTGTAGTAAGTAAAGATGAGCTCGATTACAATCGTCTCAACCAGGCCATCAGTCAGAGTCGCCAATCCACTTATGCAGGCAAAGTAAATGAGGCACTGCAAAGTATACTGATTCGTTCTGCCAGGTTTAACAATACCAACGATGGAAGAATCTACTTTAAAGTAGATGCCAATGATAATAAAGCCGTGGCAGCTATTGTGGCGTTTGATAAACAATAATTTGATGGCAATAAATATTCATACAGCTGAATTTATAAAAATGCTGAAACATCCTGTTAAGTTCAGGATGTTTCTGTTTTCGAAACTCCCTGCCGCATATTTTACCGGAGTAAGAGTAAGGGATGCAGATGAAGCTAAATGTGTAGTGACAGTGCCATATAAATGGCTGTCGCAAAATCCGTTTCGCTCTACTTACTTCGCCTGTCTTAGCATGGCGGCCGAAATGAGTACAGGAGCACTGGCAATGGCGCACCTTTATAAAATCGATCCGCCTGTTTCTATGCTGGTGGTAAAAGTGGAGTCTGAGTATTTTAAAAAAGCAACAAACAGATCATCTTTCATTTGTGAAGACGGAGCACTATTCAGGAAAGCAATAGAAGAAACGACTGCTACCGGCGAAGCAAGATCGGTCAGGGCCAGATCGGTAGGAACTAATAAAGCAGGTGAAGTGGTAGCAGAATTTTATATTACATGGTCATTTAAAGTAAAATCAAAATAATGAAAATCGCATTTCACGGGGCCGCCAGAACGGTGACAGGTTCGAAACACCTGTTGACATTAAAGAGTGGTAAGAAAATATTACTGGATTGCGGTATGTTCCAGGGATTGGGAAAAGAGACCGATATCCTGAATCGCACTTTCGGTTTTGATCCCAAGGAAGTAGATATGATGATCCTTTCCCATGCACATATCGATCACAGTGGTCTTATACCAAGATTGGTGAAAGAAGGATTTGCCGGCAAGATATTTTGCACACATGGGACAAAAGAACTCGTTACTGTTTTATTAGAGGACTCTGCTGAGATACAGGAAGATGATGTAAAATATATTAATAAGAGGAGGGCGGCTTCCGGGCAACCCTATTTGAGACCATTGTATACCGTGGAGGATGCACAAAATGCCACTAAGTATTTTGAGGAAGCAGATTATGGACAATGGTTTGATGTGATGGAAGGAGTACAGGCTATGTTCACAGATGCAGGACATATTATTGGCAGTACCTGTGTGCACATAAAAGTAGTGGAGGATAAGAAAGAAACGAGGATAACTTTTAGTGGAGATATAGGTCGTTACCGTGACGCTATTCTAAAATCTCCCGAAACATTTCCTCAGGCAGATTATATCATTATGGAATCAACCTATGGTAACAGCCTGCATGATACTCATGTAACCACACCAGATATGTTGCTTCGCTGGATTGAGAAGGCCTGCCTGCAAAAGAAGGGAAAGCTTATTATGCCGGCATTCAGTGTAGGCCGTACCCAGGAGATTTTGTATTCGTTAAACCAACTGGAAATTGAAAACCGCCTGCCTGAGCTTGATTATTATGTTGACAGCCCCCTCAGTATTGAAGCAACGGAGATTATTAAAAAATATCCTAACTATTTTAACAAAACTATTCAGCGGATCATGCAGAATGATAATGATCCATTTTCCTTTAAAGGGCTGCGATATGTAAAAACGGTAGAGCAGTCAAAATTGTTAAATTTTCAAAATGGCCCAATGGTTATTATTTCTGCCAGCGGAATGGCCGATGCGGGAAGAGTGAAACATCATATCAGTAACAATATTGAAAATAGCCACAACACTATTCTGCTTACCGGTTACTGCGAGCCTCGTTCTTTGGGAGGCAGGTTATTGTCAGGAGATAAAGATGTAAGTATTTTTGGAGTGATGCATGAGGTACATGCAGAAGTTGGCTCTATACGCAGCATGAGTGCTCATGGAGATTATGAAGATATGAGCCAATGGCTGGCATGTCAGGATCCCCGGCAGGTAAAAAAAGTATTTCTTGTGCATGGAGAGTATGATGTACAGCAGGATTTTGCAAAAAGACTTATTAAGAAGGGTTTTACAGATGTGCTTATACCTGCACCACATTTTGAAGTGGGGCTGGGTTGATAACTGCTGGTATACTTTCACAACTCTTTAATAAACTACTGCATCATTTTTCCGTTTATTGATTGTCGACTGAGTTTTAATTAACACTAAACGGAAAGCTATGAAAACAATAACTAAGCTGTGCGGATTGTACGTGTCTTTACTACTTCTTCTCGCAAGTTGTAGTACTACCGCACATATTGAAAAAGATGATAAAGCTGATTTTAGCCGGTATAAAACCTTTGCCTGGATAGATAAAGATGGGGAAGGAAAAGATGATCTGAATAAAAAGAATGATCTCACCGAACAGCGAATTCGGGATGCTGTCAATGCGGAATTAGAGAGATCGGGCTGGAGAGAAGTGAAAAACAGGCCGGATGTTCTGTTGAGCTATGATGTACTGGTGGAAGGAACAACA
>CAZTKV010000240.1:0-3597 GCA_964614285.1 uncultured Chitinophaga sp.
TGAAACTGGGTATGGCCCACCCGATGGGGCCGCTGCAACTGGCCGACCTGATCGGCCTTGATGTTTGTCTCTCTATTATGAACGTATTATACGACGGTTTTGGCAACCCCAAATACACACCCTGCCCCTTACTAGTAGAAATGGTAAAGGAGGGTAAGCTGGGTGTAAAAACCGGTGAAGGATTTTATGTACATGCAGCGGGCAGTAAGGAGTTGGTTGTGAGTGAAAGATTTAGATAGTTGATGGACAAAAGGAAGTCGAATAATTGATTATGTATATTACCGAGTTAGTAGCAATTTCAATGAGAGTCCTATTTATAATCCTTGTCTTATTCATTTTTTTCTTTTCATCTTGTTCTAATCAGTCAAATAAGGTGAAAATTCACGAAGTAACTCTTGTAGAACTTCCTGAAAAAAGAGCGTTTATCAATTTTTGGAAAGGTTTTTCTACAAAATTCAACTCACTCGATACTGCCACCATTAGAGTTATGACTTTGGATTCTATTTGGCTTTGGGGCGACAAAATTCCTTCCACCGAATTTTTAAGACGATATCATGACGGTTATTCAATCTCCGATTTCATTGGCATTCTCGACACCAATAAGGTTATGTATAGCTCAATTGGCTGCGACCCATCTCCCCACATTAAGGAAGCCATTAGGCAACAATATTCGAAAGCTTTCAATTGCGACCAAGTACTTCTTGTTCAAGATACTGCAGGTTCAATAGTCAACGGAATTGAATTTTCTTTTTTACAAACAACTAAAGGGTATCGATTATTTGGGATAAAATACTCTAGTAGGTATTGACGTTTTGACAACACTTTAGTTGACACAATAGCTATTGATCAATAAAAACTCTTTCTCCGACGAGTCTCCTCCATCAAATTCCAGGCTCATAAAAAATTTCCGAGGAGGGACTCGTCGCCTGTGAAGGACATCGTTTCAGTTTAGGCCTTGTAGCCTTCCCTGATGTGCAACTGGGTATCGGGTTTACCATTCTGGCCTGGTTATATCCCGGTGGCCTGTACACCGGTATGTTGATATTGAAAGTATTCAGCTTTCGCCATTGATTTACCTGCTTCTGCTTTATTATATGAACAGGAAAGATTTTTTGAAACTGGTACCGCTGATTAATTACGCCGGGATGATTGCAGGGGCAGGTAATTGTACAGGATCATAATCGTTCAACTGGTCAAGATTTAATATTGTTTTCGACTTATCCTCATTAGCCCTGTACATCATTCTGAACTTTCCTCCCCAAATAATTTCTTTGTTAATGTAGGATGTTCTTGAAACTACTGTATTGGAAAAGACATCATCAAAAGCCTTTATGAAAACCATTACTTCAATATCTGTGGAGGCAATATCTTCTTTGCTCATACCTGCAAAGGGACTATCTTCCGTAATGGAATGCACCAGTGTCCAGCTTAATGCAAGGCCCTCAATTTTGGCTATTTCAAGCTTGAGGTTATAAAACCTGTCCGTTTGTTTTCCGTTCTCCTCTGTTGTAATGGCCATTGTTACTCTTGCTTCAACCTCTGTCAGGTTATTGTTTTTATAAGGGGCCAGCCTGAACATGAAAGCTGTTCCGTCTTTGTATGGAGCTATTAAGGCATGGTTACTAAATCGTAGAAATGACTGTGGCCTGGAAAAGCGTCCATAGAAAAGACCTGTGGCAATAGCAAAGCTTAGCAGTCCGATAAATGCTTCAAAAGTTGACACAGTGCTTGCGGCAAAACCGATCGGGCTGATACGACCATAACCTACTGTTGTAAAAGTCTGTGCGCTGAAGAAAAACACTTCAGCGAAATTCTTCCAGGGAGAGCCTGTATTTACTCCTGCAAGATGATCAATACCTATCAGGTAATAGATACCGGCAAAAAAAAGATTGATACAGATATAAATAATAAGCAGGAGAAGCAGGAACCTGCTTCGTTTCATACCCAGCATAGTATGGTACCAACTGTAGCGGTTGAGGATACCCATGCCCTGTTTTATAACATTCGGTTTACCGTCACGGTTGATAAACCGGCCACCAGTACTGTTGCTGTTGGTGCCAAAACCTGTGTTTTCCTCTGACCTGAGGTTTCGCAGTCTTTTCAGTAAAGCCATGCTCAAATGTATTACTAAGAGCGGAACAGTTCTTTTATTACTGACCAAATTTTGTTCACAACCGAAGTAATTCTCTTCCCCGACAAGTCTCCTCTATCAGACTCCGGGTTTTATAGAGTCGCGGTGGAGGGACTCGTCGCATGAGGAGCAGCAACAGCAATTCTCAAATTTTAGGAATTCACGGAAGTCTTGCCAATCCTAGGATTGAATAAAAAGTAATAATTAATTTACATCCCGCAGATATCAGCGACGAGTCCCTTTGCTGTTTTTTTCAGTTATTAATGGCATGTTGAATGAGACTCGTTGAGGAAGTATCTTTTTTGGCAGACAGCCATTCGCTGACTTTTAAGAATTTAACACAAAAAACATCATTTTAAATGCAAACTAAAATTTTGCGGCTACAAGCCACACTTTGCTATTTATTAGTGACAATGATATTCTATTCTTGCGACCCCGCAAGAATAATGCAAATTAGAACCGTTGACAAACCAAACTATTCGGTCACTATTTACGCAAATAATAATATTCTGCCTTTTCAAAAGGACAAGCTAGATGAAAAATTAATATTACAATTTCCAAGTGATAATTTGCAGACAAAAAGGGACACAACTTTTTATTATGGCTTTGGTGGCTGGCACGACAAAAGAAGAATGCTAGAATTTGCAAAGAACTTTGACTCAATTGTCATCATTAGAAACGGACAAAAACAAAGTTTGACAGACCAAGGCGAAATAACTAAATTCCTTTTAAAGCAAAGACACGGCTTTGCAAAACGAATCTTAACGATTGAAGCAAAATGACGAACAACACTGCCGGCAACAAAAGTATTCTGTTTTCCTGTTGAAGGAGACTCGTTGAGGAAGCAAGGTTTAAGTAAAAGGCATTTGTCCATTGCATTTCTGTTAAACTGACTTTTATGTTCGAATTAAGCGAGGAACATCTTATAATGTCTTCAGATGATCATAAGTTAAAACTTACGACACACAGAGTCATTTTTGATAATGCCAAAAAAAAGGAGCAAATAATGCTCGAAGATTATCAAGCATATGAATTTGTTACTGCTCATGTCGGAGCTTATAAAGGACTTGCAATTCTTACTAACGGTATCAGCATTCTTGTATTATATCTCATATGGTCCACTCAGGATTTTTCTTTTATTGAACTGGTAAGAAGCATGTTCATGATCCCATTTGTATTACTTTCAGGATTTACATTCTTTTTATATCGTTTATCAAGGAGATATTTCATCCGAATTATAGGAAAATATAATGTAATTGAAGTGAGAATAGAAAATCCCAAACACAAGTCAATTAAGAGATTTTTACAAAGGCTCAAAGAAGAAAGTGACCTACAAAAGAAAAAATATCCTATTGAGCAGAAAAATGTTTAAAACTTCTTCACCTCCACTCCTCTCAGATCCTTCAGGCGAAATAATACTTCCTCCAGCCTGCTCTTTGGCACACCCATTTCCACAGAACAAAAAA
>CAZTKV010000241.1:0-3577 GCA_964614285.1 uncultured Chitinophaga sp.
CCAGTGTTTGGATTTACAGCAAAGTGGCTGCAAAGCAGCAATCTTCCATTTTCTCACAAGCCAGTGACGGTAAAGTACCGGTAAATTATGCAGGCTTTTCCGACAATGCCGCCTCTACTGTTGGAGAAACTATTGATTTCACCAAAGCAGCTAATGCTGCTGTACCTGCCGTAGTGCATATCAAAACAAAAATCCCGGCTAAAAAAGTGACCAATCAATTACCGGGCAACCGTGGTGGGATGGATGATTTTTTTGAACAGTTCTTCAATTTTGGTCCGCAGATACAACCTGAACAAAGAGCTTCAGGAAGTGGTGTAATCATTAGTGATGACGGGTATATTATTACCAATAATCATGTTATCTCTGATGGCGCACAGGGTGTAGCAGATGAGATAACTGTTACTTTAAGCAACAAAAAAACATATAAAGCTAAAGTTATCGGGAAAGATCCCAGTAGTGATATAGCTGTATTAAAAATTGATGGTACAGGATTTCCTTTTCTCTTATACGGAAACTCGGATAATGTAAAATTGGGACAATGGGTACTGGCTATTGGCTACCCTCTTACATTGGAAACAACTGTAACAGCCGGTATTGTTAGCGCTAAGGGCCGCTCAATTGGTATTAATGGCCGTCAAAGCCAGACACCGATTGAGTCTTTCATACAAACTGACGCTGCGGTGAACCAGGGAAACAGTGGTGGCGCTTTAATCACTACCGATGGTCAGTTAATAGGAATAAACTCGGCCATCTATGCCCCCACAGGAACTTATGCTGGTTATTCATTTGCAATTCCAGTGAATCTTGCGAAAAAGATAGTTAACGATCTGATCAAATTTGGTGATGTAAAAAGACCTTACTTAGGAATTGCCGCAGATCAGACAAAGTTTAACTCGACCGATGGGGCTTATATTGGAACTGTGGCGAAAGATGGTGCCGCCGCTGCTGCAGGTTTAAAAAAAGGTGATATCATCAAAAAAATAAACGATGTAACTATCAGCTCATGGAGTGAGTTACAAGGTACTGTTGCATCGCTCAACACAGGAGACAAAGTGAATATCACTTACAAAAGAGACGGAAAAGAATTTACAACTTCTGCTACGCTTAAAGCTGAGACAGGAACTTACGATAACCTGGCAGCGACAAATCTGGGAGATGTATTAGGTGCAGAACTCGAAAATCTTGATAAGAAAACGGCTCAAAAAAATGAAGTGGAAGGGGGTATTCTGGTAAGGAAAATAAAAACAGGAGGACCATTTAGTAAAACAAGGATGCAGGATGGCTTTATTATCACAAGTGTGAATGATGTGCAGGTAACCAATATTGAAGAATTAAGCCGTGCTATTGCAAGCCTCAGAAGCGGCAGCATGAACCTTGAAGGATTTTATGACGGCTATGATGGTATGTACAGGTACCCCGTGAATCTTCAGTTAGAAGATGAATAATTCTACTTTGATCTGATATTAAAAAAAGCCGTTTCAGTTCGAAACGGCTTTTTTTAATACTGGTACCTGGTCGTTTGATTATTTCTCATAAACCAGATATTCCCAGGGCTGCATTTCAAAGCTTTTCTCTTTTGTAAAATCATTTGCAGCAGCAGAAAAAACATTCTTATATGATCCGGTTACCTTGTCGTCAATAATATCAAACCGAAGATTCTTCTCGCCTGAAAGATTCAGGACTACGAGTATTTCCCTGTTCTCCTTTTTTCTGAGATAAGCAAATATTCGCTCCGGGGCATTTGTTTTGATACGAAAAGTCTTTACTGTAGTATCGCCGGCTCTTAAAGCGGGATTGTTTCTTTTTAAATTTAGCAGCGTTTTATAAAAAGAAGTCAGCATATCTGCATTTGCTGAGGCAACAATGGTGTCCTTGTCAAAAAATTTAATTCGTTTGGTATTCCCAAGTTCCTGGCCGGAATACAATAAGGGTAATCCATTCCAGGTAAAGCTAAAAACAGCTAACGCTTTTGCCATTTCCCCATATTTCTCATATTCCGTTCCATTCCAGCTGTTCTCATCGTGGTTAGTTGTAAACCATGCCCTCATAGTATGATCACCTAAATCATCATACCGTTTCAACACATCATACAAAGAATCAAGCGGCTGTTGTTTTTTATAAAAATCTTCCGTTTTATGCATCCATGTCCAGCTATAACTTGCATCAAAGGCTTCTCCATATTCTGGCTTTTCTAATTCATCAAACTCCCCCAGCCAGAAAAGAGGCTTAACGGCATCAAGTTGGGGTCTGGCCTCTTTCCAGAAATCGAGCTCTACCCAAAATGCCAGGTCACAGCGAAAACCATCAATATCACACTCATCTACCCAGAATTTCATAGCATCAATCATAGCTTTTCTTAGTTCTGGCTTATCAAAATCGAGCTCAATGATATCATCCATACCAGATGCTATCTGGAAATCGCCGGTAGCGGAATCTTTAAGGTAATATTCAGGATGCTCCTTTGTCCAGACATGGTCCCAACCCGTATGATTAGCTACCCAATCAATAATCACTTTAAAACCCATTTCATGAGCCTGTTTTACCAGGTTTTTAAAATCTTCCAGCGTCCCAAACTCCGGGTTTATGGAAGTATAGTCGGAGCAGGCATAGTAACTGCCCAGAGAACCTTTCATATTTTTTTTTGCAATAGGGGTGATAGGCATAAACCACAGTGTCTCCACTCCCATTTCTTTTAACCGTGACATTTCAAGTGCAAAGGCATTGAATGTACCCTCCGTAGTGTATTGTCTTACATTCACCTCATAAATATTGGTGCTATGCACCCAGTCTAACGGCTTAAAACGGCCTGTCATGCTATTTGTTTTTTTAGTTTCAGATTCATCTTTTTTCTTCATCAACTTGCAGGAACCCGGCAAGGTTATAATTAAAATGGCAAGCAAAAGAAACCGCATATTGCTAAGTTTTTGGGAAGATAAGAAGAACATTTGAAGTGATAGCCTGTTGTTATAGGCAACAAGCAGAGTATCGTTAACTTTGACAAATGAAAAGTTTCGACGTCCCCATTATTTACCGTAGTCCGTTGATTTCTGCAATTAAAAAGAAGCGGAAAGAGATGGATAAACTCAAAAAGGATTTTACCCCTACCCTCCTCGATTTTGGTCCTGTTCATATTTACCTGGCCCGCCATTTTGGATTTTGTTATGGTGTTGAAAATGCCATTGAAATTGCTTTTAGAACAGTGGAAGAAAATCCCGGTAAACGGATTTTCTTGTTAAGTGAAATGATCCATAATCCCCAGGTGAATGCTGATCTGCAGGCACACGGTATCATTTTCTTACAAGACACATACGGCAAACAGCTTATTCCATTTGACGAGATAACTGCT
Source organism: uncultured Chitinophaga sp. (assembly GCA_964614285.1). Lineage (GTDB taxonomy): Bacteria > Bacteroidota > Bacteroidia > Chitinophagales > Chitinophagaceae > JJ008. Next base: position 3,347 of record CAZTKV010000241.1, read on the forward strand.
GAAGATATTGTTTTGATCCCTGCTTTTGGAACCACACTGGAAATAGAGCAGCAATTGCAGCAGATAGGTATCCGAACGGAAAAATATAATACGACCTGCCCCTTTGTAGAAAAAGTCTGGAACCGAAGTGAGGCTATTGCCAAAAAAGATTACACTATTATCATTCACGGCAAACCCAAACATGAAGAAACAAGAGCCACCTTTTCTCATGCAGCTGCTAATGCCCCGTCT
>CAZTKV010000242.1:0-3567 GCA_964614285.1 uncultured Chitinophaga sp.
AGATTGTGACACTGGTGGGTGGTACAGTAGGAGGATATATTTCATTTGCCGGGGCACACAGACTTATTGATGCAGGAGTAAAGGGTAAAGAAAATATTCCGCAGGTAACAAAAAGCTCTGTCAGTGGTATCCTTATCACTTCCTTTATGCGGTATATTTTATTTTTAGCCGCATTGGGGGTAGTGTGGCAGGGAATAAAATTATCAGCTGATAATCCTGCAGCTTCCGTATTTCAATCAGCTGCGGGAGAGATCGGGTATAAATTTTTTGGGATTGTGATGTGGAGTGCAGCCATTACTTCTGTTGTAGGGGCCTCTTATACCTCAGTTTCTTTCTGGAAAACACTATCACCTGTCGTCAAAAATCATGAGAAAATTGTTACCAGCATTTTTATCATTATTTCTACGCTCATTTTTCTTTATGTTGGCCAGCCTGTCAGGTTATTGGTATTGGCAGGAGCTGTTAATGGATTGATTTTGCCAGTGGCATTAGCTGTTATGCTGATAGCGGCCAATAAGTCCTCTGTTGTTAAGCAATACAAACACCCTGTACTGCTTAAAATTATCGGGTGGCTGGTAGTGGCAACGATGACATATATGGGCATTGTAACTATCCAGCAGAGCGTTGGGAAATTGTTTTAGAGAAAGCAGTAAAAACAAAAAAGCCCAACCATAGGGTACGTTGAGCTTTTTGTTATCATCCATCCTTGTTTTGTGTCCAATCAGCCGTTTAATATTTTAGAGCCAAGCAAATAATTCTTGCCGGGATGATATATGAAAAGACAGGTTCCGTTTTTTATAGTAGTAATAATATCTGTAGCTTCTTTTTTGGGTACGGCAGGACAGCCCCAGCTGCGGCCCATGTATCCGCCTTGCTGTACACGGCTTTCATTTACATAGTCTGCACCATGTATCACAATGGTTCTCATCAATGCTTTATCATTATATCCGGGATCGACACCATTGATACGTAACGATAACCCATGCTTTCCGATATACGTATTATCAGTAATGTAAAAACCAAGACTGCTTTGTAAAGATTCAGGTTTGTTGGAAAAGCTGTTTGCAAACTCTGCACCGGAGTTTTTACCATGTGCAACGTAAGTGTTGGTAACAAGCTTACTGTTCTCAACATCTATAATATATAATCTTTTCTTTTTGGAAGACTGACTGAAATCACAGATCGTTAAATAGTTACTGCGCCTGATCATATTCTTTTTGATGAGCTGCTCATATCCCTTCCAGGCATAATCAAAAGCTTCTTTTGACAAACCATATTGCTGCAGGTTGATATCATTATATAAGGCCGTTGCAGCATCTGCTATTATTGGAGCATAAGATAAATCCGTATGTGATACAGGAGAAACCGAAACAGAATAACTGTTTACAGTTTGATGAGATGGGATAATTGTGAACGATGTGCACAATAATCCCATAGATATTGGGACAAAAAGTTTTCTCACTCAGGTACGGTTTTTCAAACTATCAAACGTAATGCAAGGCCAAAATATTATCGGTAACTTAATAATGCAAGTATTAAATGATTGTTTTTTAACTAATTGCGAATAATTACTAAGAAACTGTAAAAACTATACGGGAAAATCTACGAAATGGCTGTGTTTGTGCGAATTATTACGATAATAAGTAAGAGTAAAGCCTGTGTATATAATTACTGTGTGGATCAGTTTTCCATTATCTTATGTATATCCCGCTGTTTGGTGACAAATTCACTCGAATATATTTTTAAGAGTAGCATGAATAAGGAGATCAGCAATGGCCCGAATATAAGCCCGATAAAACCAAACAGGTTTAGCCCGATAATAACACCAAAAATGGTGGTAAGAGGATGAACATCGCCTAATTTTCTGAGGAGGGTAAAGCGAAGCACATTATCGACTGTACCAATTATACCAAATCCAAATATAAGCATGGCTATTCCCTGCCAGTTTTGCCCGTTGGCAAAGAAAATGATGGCCAGCGGAACATAAGCCAATGCAGCGCCAACAACGGGAAGCATTGCTGCGATGCAGGTGACACCAAACCAGAAGAAAGGTTCTTTAACACCGAGAATGAAGTAGCCAATTAATCCAACCAGTCCTTGCGCAAAAGCGATCATAGGTATTCCAATAGCATTGGAGGCTACCATCTTGTTTACCTCTTTCCCCAATCTTGCCACATTCTTATCATGCAGGGGAATATATTCATAGAGTGCATCTTCCATCTTCCTGGCATTTACCAGCATGAAATATAAAATGAAGTACATGAAAAAGATGGTAGTGAGTGTATTGAATGTGGCACCTAAAATGCCGGGTAAGCTTTTTGCAATAAAATCACCCAGCTTATTAATATTCTCATCACTGGCAATTTCAATATTAAATCGTTGTTCAATACCTCCGACCACTTTTTTCAATGCCTCTACCAGTTCAGCAGAGTGCTGGATGGCATAGGTAACTTTTGATGATAACATATTAGCCAGTAAACCGATTGGAAGCAGTATAACTATAAAAGAAATCAGCATGAGTAAAATAGCTGTCCACCCTTTTCGCCATTTCTTCTTTTCTGTCAGGTAGAGCATGGCCTTATGCATCAGTATATAAATAGTGATGGCTCCGAGGAAAGCAGGCAGGAAAGTGTAAAGCTGCCAGAAAAGGACAATACCAAGCAATAGTATAATGATGATGAAAAAAAATTGCCGGATCCGGTTCTGGTCAATTACATTGTTACTCATACGTATAAGTATAGATAGACTACTAAGGTAAAAAGGTTTTTGCCAGTAAGAATAAAGAAAGGCAGGAATTGCTTTGTACAAAGCAATTCCTGCCGGAGAAAAGCGTTCGGTTTATACTTTAACTTCTTTCCACTTCCCTTTCTTAAAATAATACCATGCAGCAAGGGCAATCGCAGTTTCGGCAGCAGGAATTGCTATAAATGCACCAACAGGGCCCATATCCAATGTATTTACCAAGAGGTATGCTAACGGTACCTGGAACAGCCAGAATCCAATAAAATTTATCCAGGTAGGTGTTTTGGTATCGCCGGCACCATTCAGTGCCTGTATCATTACCATACCCACACCATAAAAAATATAGCCACAGCCAATGATTTGCAGCGCCAGTACTCCAAAATGATGAACTGTTGGCTCATTGGTGAATATGCTGATGATCGGTGAAGCAAACAGCAGAAATAATAACATTACTCCTGCCATAAAAATGGCATTGTATCTTGTTGAAAGCAATACACTTTTTTCTGCCCTGTCCGGTTGTTTGGCTCCCAGGTTCTGGCCTACTAATGTTGCAGCTGCATTACTTAAACCCCAGGCAGGTAAAATAAAGAATACCACATTCCTTATGGCTACCTGGTAGCCGGCCGATGCATCTGTGCCTCCGTATTTTGCCACTAATACCGCCAGGACGATCCAGCTTCCTGATTGTATAACAAATTGTAGGGTGGCCGGCGACGCAACTGCCACGAGAGTTTTTACAACTGGTACATCCCATTTGAAATGAGAGGCTCTTACTTTAATAATGCCCTTTCCTCTAAAAAAGTGGTAGCATTGATATAATACACC
>CAZTKV010000243.1:0-3560 GCA_964614285.1 uncultured Chitinophaga sp.
CCTGACAAAAACCTGGGAGCTTATATCAACAAAGTAACAGGAAGAAATATGCTGCTGTGGAATGGTGCTTGTATGGTGCATGAAATTTTCAGTCTTGAAAAAATTACCAAATTAAAAGTGAGACACCCGGAAGCAAAACTGATTGCACACCCTGAATGCGAGGAACCGATTCTTCGCATAGCAGATTATATAGGTTCTACCACAGGGTTGTTAAAATACACCCAAACAGATAGCTCACAAGAGTATATTGTAGCAACAGAAACAGGTATTCTGCACCAGATGATGAAAGCTTCGCCGGAAAAAACGTTTATCCCGGCACCTCCAAATAATAGCTGTGCTTGTAACGACTGCCCGCACATGAAGTTGAATACCCTGGAGAAACTCTACCTCTGTATGAAATATGAGTTACCGGAAATAACAATGGATGAGGAGTTAAGACTGGCAGCGAAGAAACCTATAGAGAGGATGCTGGATATTTCTGCAAAAGCAGGATTGTAAAGAAGAGAAAGGATAATACCTGAATTTTATGCGAAATATATTTCTGATAATTCTATTGTTTGCTGCTTATTCAGCAAAAACACAGACTATACCTGAGTTATTAAAGAAAGCCGGCGAATACTACAGCGAAAAGAAATTTAAAGAGTCGCTGGAAACCTATAATAAAGCATGGCAGAAGGATTCTCTTAACTATGATATTTATACGGGCCGGGGAACCGCCTACTATGAATTAAAGGAATTTGAGAATTCTTTTAAAGATTTTACAAAAGCAATTTCTATTCAGCCGGATTCTGCGGCAGCGTATCATTACCGGGCTATTCTTTTTTATACACTGATGTATACAGAAGAAGCAATTTTAGACAATACAAAAGCAATTGAAAGGGCAAAGAATGAGGATCTGTTGATTGGTTGTTTTTTAAACAGGGGAAATGCAAAGCAGCAAAAAAGGGATTTCCAGGGAGCATTCGAAGATTTTTCCAGGGCATTTAGTTACGATACTACCAGCATTGCAGTAATTAATAACATAGGTATTGTCCTGGATGAATTAGGCAGAAGAGAAGAAGCGATTATGTATTTAAAAAAGGCAATTAAGCTGGACAGCACTTTTGTGGGCCCTTATGTAAATATTGGCTTTCAATATACATTGATGGGAAAATACAAAGAGTCGCTGGAATATTTTGATAAAGCGTTACAGCTGGAAAAGGACGAGCCGCTAACACTCAACAACAGGGGCTTTGCAAAATATAATCTGAAAGATTATAACGGAGCATTAGCAGATATTAATAAATCAATCAGCTTATACCCGGACAATTCTTATGCTTTTAAAAACCGGGCTTTAGTATATTTAGCAACCGGAAGAAAGGAAGAGGCCTGTAAGGACCTGAATAAAGCCAGGGAACTTCAATTTGAAAAAATGTATGGCAGCGAGGTGAATGAGTTATTAAAGAAAAACTGTCAATAGATTATTTTTTTTGTATTTCGGCTATAACCATCGTTGTGCAGGCTTTTTTTCTGGTTGCAGGGTTGATGAATTTAAAAGTTGGCATAGTTATTTCGTAATCTGATGTTTCAAACTTTTCACCCAGAATTAAACCGGCGTTCTTAATTTCTTCTTCACTCTTTTTATCGTACAATAACCAGGTTTTCTTATCTTTTTTTATAGAGGAATCAGTAAAAGGATTGCGCATCGATGAGGTATAGAAATTATAAGAGGAGCTGTAGGTTTCTTTCCAGAAATAAACATCTTCTGGTTTTACTTTTTCTTTTGTGATTTCCGCTAATTCATTACCCCCCTGGTAGCGCAACAACTGAGGATAAAAATTGGCATTTAACAAAAGAAAACAAAGGGTAATAGCGGATACAGATAACGCAATTGCTTTTTGCAAACTATTTAGCGTTGTACTTTTAATGAAATAGAAGAAAACAGAAAGAATGACTACCACCAGCACCATTACCCGGTAGTTCTCAACAGGGAATGCCCAGAAATTAATAATGGCAGCAACCAGCAGCAAAAGAAGAGAAAGAGATAATTGTAAATAGTAAATGATCCTTACCCATTTTTTCTCTCCCCTTCTGTTTAAAATAAAAGCCGACGCTATTACTGCGGTAAACGGGAAGATGATATTCAGGTAATGAGGTAGTTTAAAGTTGGATAAAGACACAATGATTAGCATTATAAGAAAGACACCGGTTGTTAACCACTCCTCGCGGCGCTGAAAAAACGACTTAATCCTGCCGGCGATAGCCACATAAGACAAAATGCTCCAGGGCGCAAAAGCCCAAAGAAAAGAATGAATAAAAAAGAAATAATCATTCTTTGAACCAGTACCCATTTCTCCACTAAATCGCTCTATGCTTTGGTTTAATAAAATAAACCCAACCCCGTTGATATGATCTTTTCCCCGTACTATTTTTTCCGGGTGCAGGTTGTACTGCAGGTAATAACAATACACAACAGGGGAAACAAAGAAGGCAAAAAGAATTATTAGCAGGAGCCATTTCCAGGTATATAAAAGCTCCCATTGTTTGAGGTATAGTATATAAAATAAGGCAGCAATGGCAGGAACAAATATTGCTATATGCCCCTTAGTTGCAAAGCCCAACGCAAAGCCCAACGCGGCGCCAACAATGTTTCGCAGATTCTTATGTTGAATAAACTCCACCAGTTGCCAGGTGGTAAGGGCCACTGAAGCGGTGAGAATAGCATCCATGCGCACATCATTGTTGGCTAGTATATAAGAAAACGAAGAAGCAATTATCAGTGCGGTCAGCTTTCCCGCCTCTTTGTTGTAAAGAGCTTTTCCGAGACGGTAAGAAGAATATGTTCCGGCAATAGTAAACAATAAAGAAGGCAACTTATAGGCAAAAGTGGTAACACCAAATATTTTATAACTTATTGCACAAAGCCAGAAATGTAAATGGGGCTTGTCCAGGTAGTCTTTTCCATAATCGACCAGGTTTACGTAGTCACCCGTGAGGTGCATTCGAAGAGCAATATTGGCATGGTGAGCAGAATCATTATCCATCAACGGGACAAACAAACCAATGATATAAACAATGCCCAGGAGAGAAAAAAGGAAAATATAAAGATTCCGGGATAGAAAAAGGGGGGTCAAAAGGAAAACATTTTAGCAAAGTAAGTAAAGAAGCAGGAGTTTGATGAATGGAATTTTTGCTCACGGGTATATCCGTAACTTGACCAGAAAAGATATTATGAAACAAACAATAGCAATGCTGATGATATGTTTTTCATTCTCTGTACCGGCTTCAGCAAAACCCAACAGGGCAGACAGCATTCCTGTGAACCAGAAAGACACAGAATCTATAGACGCTATTGTAGCCGCTTTATATGATGTGATTTCTGGTCCGGCAGGGGAAAAAAGAAACTGGGACAGAATGCGGACACTTTTTTTACCAGAAGGAAAACTGGTAGCTACCGGCAAGAAAGCAGACGGGACCATGGGTAAAAGGGTGATGACACCGGAAGAATACATCGTAACCTCCGGCCCCTTCCTGGAAAAAGATGGATTTTTTGAAAGAGAGATAGGCCGGAAAACAGAACA
>CAZTKV010000244.1:0-3553 GCA_964614285.1 uncultured Chitinophaga sp.
ACTGCCATATAGTACCAGATCGTGTAGTTCATTTTCACAAACATGCTAATGGCAGCGCCATAATCAGGCTCTCCCTTTTTTCCTGCCATCGAATCTTTCAATTCATGGTTCATCTGTATCATCATAGCGATCAGCAATACAGCAGCCAGTATGCCGGCAGACATTGACACGACGGCCCGCAGCTTTGAGTTTGTTAAGCTAACGATCAGCCCGGCCACAGCTGCCAGCAGTGAGATCAGGGTCAGGATATTTGGCCAGTCTTTAATACTGGTGAATTTGCCATCTTTCGCAGGGTTTTCATTTCCTTTTAACATATCACCATAACCGGGCAGTCCGTAAGTCTTCCACTCTTTTCCGGTAGCCAGCCCGATACCGGTATTGGAGGCCAGCACCGAATCGTTACACCTGAGTTCTGCAAAAGGCAGAAAGAACAATAATACACCCACAGCAAATGCCGCTGTGCTGGTATATTTTTTTCTGAAAAAACTGGTTGCTTTATCCTCGTACCGGAAGTCTTGTTGCTGGGTTGAATTCATTTGCGGGTGATTGAACAGCAAGATAAAAAAATACATCTGAAAGAGTAATAACAGGCAGACGGAATCCCTGTTTAAACAAACAATATTGCCGGAACCGGTTAAAATAAAATCTTTAGCTACTCCCCCGATGGGTTGTAAATTTGCGTATGATCCGCCGGTCAGTAGAAATTGTAGTCAGTAGTTTTAAAATGGCGCTGCAGGAATTGTGGAAGAATAAACTCCGCACTTTTCTTTCCCTGTTTGGTATCACCATAGGCATATTTTGTATTATCGGTGTGTTAGCAACGGTCAACAGTCTTGAACAAAATATCCAGAATGAAGTAAAGACACTTGGCACAAACACCATCTATGTGGACAAATGGGATTACAGTGCTGGTGGCGGGCAGGATTATCCCTGGTGGAAGTATGTTAACCGGCCTTCTCCCAAATATGATGAACTTAAACAAATAAAAGAACGGACTCCTTCAGCCAAGTATGCAGCTTTTAAGATCAGCATCTCAGATAAGGTAGAATATGAAAACAACCAGTTGTCTGGTGTAAACATTTACGGTATCACTGAAGAGTTTAATGATATACAGCCTGTGGAAATTGCATTTGGCCGGTATATCTCAGAATCAGAATTCAGCCAGGGCAGCCCGGCAGGTGTGATTGGCAATGAGATCGCAGAGAAATTATTTGGTGAACCCGAACGAGCTGTAGGAAAGCTGGTAACAGTGCGTGGCAAAAAGATCATTATTACAGGAACAATCAAAAAGCAGGGCAAAACGATGATCGGTGGCTGGCAATTTGATCAGAGCCTGGTACTTTCTTACCGTTATGCCCGCAACATCATGGATCAGAAAAAAGCTGACCCGCTGATCTTAGTGCAGGGCCAGGACAACCTGACGAGTAAAGCATTAAAAGATAATCTTACGGGTACCATGAGGGCCATCCGGAAACTTACTCCCACTAAAGAAGAAAATTTTACACTGAATGATATAAACGACTTTAGTGATGCGATCAGTGAGGCTTTTGTAAGCCTGAACATCGGTGGATGGGCAATAGCGGCACTTTCACTGATAGTCGGTATGTTTGGTGTTGCCAACATCATGTTTGTGTCTGTTCGTGAAAGAACAGGACAAATCGGTTTAAAAAAAGCGATCGGGGCTAAAAAACGAATCATCCTGACCGAGTTTCTGCTGGAATCAGCTTTTCTCTGCATCATTGGTGGTTTTATTGGACTCACTCTTGTTTTCCTGTTAACCCAGGTGTTGACCAGTGCTCTCAATTTCCCCGTTTATATTTCTACCTCCAACCTGGCTTTGGCTATTGGTATATGTATTGTTGTCGGCGTTATTGCAGGTTATATCCCGGCCCGGCAAGCTGCGAGGATGGACCCGGTGGTGGCTATACGAAGCAAGTAAATGCCTCTTAATCCTCCCAATGGGATGTGTTTTGTCTCCTTAACTTCGCAACATCATTTAATTAATTCAAGTGCCTGTTATTTTAGCTATCGAATCAAGTTGCGATGAAACATCTGCAGCAGTGTGTGCTGATGGAAAAATATTATCCAATTACATTGCCAACCAGGCTGTGCATGAAAAATATGGCGGTGTGGTACCGGAACTGGCCAGCAGGGCACATATGCAGAATATAGTTCCTGTTGTAGATGCAGCCATCAAAACAGCAGGATGCAACCTGGCAGCTATTGATGCCATTGCCTTTACCCGGGCGCCGGGATTAATTGGTTCATTGCTGGTGGGCGGCCAGTTTGCCAAATCATTGGCTCTTGCACTGAATAAACCATTGATTGCCGTACATCATATGCAGGCTCATGTACTGGCAAACCTGATCGATGATCCTAAACCTTCTTTCCCGTTTCTATGCCTTACTGTAAGTGGAGGGCACACACAGATTGTGCTTTGTGAAACACCCACTGCGATGAAAGTGATCGGCGAAACCATTGATGATGCCGCCGGCGAAGCTTTTGATAAATCAGCTAAATTACTGGGCCTACCTTATCCCGGCGGACCACTGATAGATAAGTATGCCAAAGAAGGAAATCATACCCGTTTCAAATTTCCGGAGCCACAGATCCCCGGATTGAATTTTAGTTTCAGCGGGTTAAAAACTTCTATTCTTTATTTTTTACAAAATGCAGGCAAAAGCAATTTGTTCAAAGAGGAATTTGCAGCTACTGAGGAAGAGAAAAAACAGTTTATTGATAACAATCTTGCTGATATATGCGCTTCTATCCAGCACAGGATAGTAACGATACTGCTTAATAAATTAAAAAAAGCTTCCATCGAAACAGGTATCAAAGATATTTGCCTGGCCGGCGGGGTTTCTGCTAACAGTGGCCTGAGAAAAGCCTTTGAAGAAATGGGAAAAAAATACCATTGGAACACCTTTATCCCTGCCTTTCAATACTGCACCGATAATGCCGGCATGATCGCCATAACGGGGTACTATAAATACATGGCAGGCCAGTTTTCAGATTTAACTATAAGCTCCACCGCAAGGGCAGAATGGTAAAATCATTGAACTTACTCATGTCAAACGCATACTTCCAATTCAAACAGTTTACTATTCACCAGGACAAATGTGCCATGAAGGTGACAACAGATGGATGCTTATTCGGGGCATGGGTTGCAGAAATGATTAAAGATAAAAAGGCAATTAATAATAACAACTGTCTTGATATTGGAACAGGAACGGGTCTTCTTTCATTGATGCTGGCACAAAAATTTCCTGCAATGGAATTTGATGCCATAGAGATCAATGAAGAAGCGGCGCAACAGGCAGAAGAAAATGTAGCTGCCTCACCCTGGAAAGAAAAGATTACAGTGATACCCGGTGATGTGAAGGATAAGGCTTTCGCCACTGGCAGGCTTTATGATGTCATCATCAGTAATCCCCCCTTTTATGAAAACGAATTGGTTTCTCCTGATGAGAAGAAAAATATTGCCCATCATAGCGGCGGTTTATTATTAGAAGAAATAGTAGCAATTATCGGTGATGTTTTAGCTCCCGGAGGC
>CAZTKV010000245.1:0-2578 GCA_964614285.1 uncultured Chitinophaga sp.
TGAAGACCACTATTCCTTTTCACCTGCAACTGATGCAGGATGAACGTTTCCGCAGCGGTGATTTTAATACGAAGTTTCTGGAAGGGTTTACGCTGAAGTAATAAACTGTGCAGCAAAGTTGCTTAAGCCTGCAGCGGCAGGCTGAGCAGAACTGGGGCCGAATCAGCCAAATTATTGTTCAGCTAAGCCATAAAAAAAGTTAGCTTTTTGCTTGGTTTTTTACACAGTTCATGTTAGCGGCTGTTATTCGTAATTTTTGTTTCTAAAAACTTTATATCATTGGCTATTTCGCTTTTGTTATAATTCCAAGCTTTTGGATTCATGTTTTTGGTTCTGGTACAAAGTCCTGTTCTATAATCCGATCCATTTGTATGAGTAAACATCAGCCAGCTTTCGCCAACTTTAGGGATAATGCCACATAATCCTTCCTGCTTTGGTGTAGTAATCTTTATTTTGGTTTGGCTCCCTCCACCTTTGTAGTAGGTGTCAACCGTTAAGTAGATTATTCTTTCGAAGTCGTGCACTGTCACTTTTGTAACTTTTCCTTTTACGATCAAATTGTACTCATTGTACTGCTTCTCATCCATTGGTCCTAAAGGAATACAGGAACAATAGTTTGGTTTCTGCATCAATAACGAAAAAAGGAGCAAGAAAACATCCATAAGTTTATTTTGTCATTATATCAGATGCAGCAATGCGGAAGTTCCACAATAGCCGCTAACGGCCACAGCTTTGCGTTCGGCAGGGCATTTGGAAAACGTCCAGCCTGGAGCTGCAGCCGATGTAAGTTACAAAAGTTGAAAACATATTCTGTTGCTCATCCGTGTTCGGTCAGCCGGATATGTAGCTGATAGTAGCACTAAGATGAGGATATGTTCGTCGCCCCCTGCTGACGCAAAACTGCATGTAAGCAGCCGTTTTTTTGTCGTCAGTTTTTTAAATGTACAAACCAATACTCATCGTCAATTTCACAACCTTTTCTTTTTACATCACCGTCTGTCAAAACATTATACCTGGCGAGTTTTGAAATGTTCTCAAAGCTGTTCTCTTTGAAAAGCTCAAAGTAACCCTTTTCAAAATAAAATTCCATGCTAACGTCAAACTGCCATTTATTGTCTTTAAGGAAGCCACGAACAGTTCTTGCTGTCGCAAACACTAACTCAGGATGGTTTGATTTTTTTAATACTATCAACATACATTCGCTACTGTCTTTCTTAAAAAAAATTGCATCATCAATTTGGTTGGTTACAACTTCGGGAGCGCCAAAGTATTCTTTTTTTGTTTTTAGTATTGGGAAAGTGTCACGAAAGGCAGACATACACTCGTTATATAATCGGGTCATTTTTAAAAGTATCAGCTTTTCGTCATAGCAATTGTTCTTGTCAAAAATTATTTTGTCTTTTGAATTTGTTGTCTGACAAGAAGTGGTTGATGAAATAAGAATAGCAAGTACTAATGTTTGGGTCAAAAATTTCATGGATAAAGTATTGGTCGGGTCTTTAATAAAATGGCTGCTTACACATAAATATACGTCACCGCTGGCATAAATTTCTATTGATTATCAACTGCAACTTATGCCAGAAACAATTTATTTACTCCCTGTTCCTTGTATCGATAACAATTTTCTTGCGGCTAAAGTACTTGCCAATAGAAAGACCAAATACTTTGTGTTTGATAGAAGGGCCACCGTCACGGTTGCTCAGGTTGGCTGGGCTGTGTGTAAACTGGGCAAAGATGAGAAAGCCGCCGGCTGTTTCGTAACCCAACTGTGCCAGCAGGTTGGCAGAGTAGCGGCCATATTCCCCGGGACCAAATTTCATTTTGCGGCTCACACTGCCACCAGAGATAAGATTGAATTTTTCGGTAGCCGAGATCATAAAATCCAATGAAGGGCCGGCCTTAATAAAAACATGGTTGGGTTTGGGGCTCAGGTCAAATTGTAACAACGCAGCAATTTCGAAACTGTGAAACCGGGTGCTGTTGTCTGCTGCATTTATATCCGGTAAAGAGTTGTACAGGTTGTAAGTAACATCATACCCCTTCATACTATAGAAGGCAGCAGGAGCAAAATAAAGAAAACCCTCAAAAGGAACTTTCATAGCTACGCCGGCATTAAAACCATATTTCATTTTGGTGTCCTGCCTTTGATTAAGAATAAAATAATTAGCCGTACTGGCCTGTGGTCCCGCAAAGATGGCGACCTGGTTCTGGCTGGTGGCAGTCAGACTCAGCAAAAGGGTAAGGGCGGATATAATACGTTTCATTTTTGAATTTTACTTTTCAAAATCAGGTTGTTATAAGCTTTTCGGTAAGGATTTCACCGCTGTCCGCAACGGCAGCGGCTGGATAGGGCGGCTAAAATAGCCATTAATTCCGTGGATTGCAAGTGAAGAGAGTTTTCCCGCAGATAGCGCAGATCAATTCGCAGAAAAACGCTGATTTTTAATTTTGCGAAATCAGCGAATACATCAGCGCAGATCAGCGGGAGGTTTTTAATTTATTCCCGCAGATAGCGCAGATCAGTTCGCAGAAAAACGCTGATTTTTAATTTTGCGAAATCAGCGAATACATCAGCGCA
>CAZTKV010000245.1:2678-3546 GCA_964614285.1 uncultured Chitinophaga sp.
GATCAGCGGGAGGTTTTTAATTTATTCCCGCAGATGACGCAGATCAGTTCGCAGATAAGCGCTGATTAGATGCTTGGGGGATCAGAATGAAATTTCATAGCCCGTTTACCTTTCGGTAAATAGATTCTGCAATATTTGAGGAGTTGAAATTGACCAGTAATGCAAGTTTTAATCCTGACAGTTTTAAGTATGTGATTACCTGTTTATGATGTACTTCAGCAAGATTTTCTATTGACTTTATTTCTAGAATTACTTTGTCGTTTACCAGGATGTCGATGCGGAAACCTGCTTCAAACTTTATTCCTTCGTAGACCATTGGTAACGGTACTTCTTTTCTTACTGCAAGGCCTAATTGTTGTAATTCATATAAAAGTGCAGTAACGTAGACGGATTCGTATAATCCAGGTCCCAGTGTATTATATACTTTGAAGATGGCTTTTCTTACAAGGTAAGAAATATCATTTTCATGCATAAGGTTGTTTTATTAAAGTTACACATTTGCCTTAGATAGAGCAGATAGCATGTCTGCGTAATCAGCGAATATATAAGCGCAGATCAGCGGGAAATTCTTAATGTATTTCCGCAGATGACGCAGATTGGTTCGCAGATAGCCGCTGATTTTAATTCTGCGAGATCAGCGGGGCCATCAGCGCAGATCTGCGGGAAAGAAATCAAAATTTTTTTGCCGGGTCTTTTATATCCGCAGCGTTATTGTATTGCTGCGAATCACCCCTTGGTATCGACAGGTTTTTCAAGCTTTTATTCTTGATGATCTTAGCGAGAAAAATAATCTGGCCTATATGATAAGGGTAATGCGCCAGTTGCCGGTTGATAGCATCTATCACTGTTAATGGTTCCTTACGGATAT
>CAZTKV010000246.1:0-1447 GCA_964614285.1 uncultured Chitinophaga sp.
GCATCCTGTATTTTTCCTCTTATGAATAATTGCCCCAGCTTGTTATTATCCCTGGTAGGGTGCACACGGTTTGAAAGAAATATATAAACAAGTTCATGTTCAGGGTCTACCCATACACAAGTGCCGGTAAACCCTGTATGGCCAAAAGTCCTGGGCGAAGCTAATAGTGCCGGATAAGGATCTTTGCGGATGGCATTATCTTTTTCAGGTTTATCAAAACCCAAACCACGACGGCTTATTTTACTGTTGTAAGAAGTAAAAAGTTTTATCGTTTCCGGTTTTAAATATCGTTCTCCATTCAGTTCACCGCCATTTAACAACATCTGGTATAGCAAGGATAAATCATACGCATTGGAAAACAAACCGGCATGGCCTGCCACTCCTCCAAACATAGAAGCTCCTTCATCATGCACATCACCCTTTGTTGTTTGCCGGCGAAAATGTTTTTCCGTTTCTGTAGGTACCAGGCACTCCTGCTGAAATTTATTACGGGGTTTGAAACCGGTTGAATACATTCCTATCCTGTTATAAAAGGTTTTCTGTGTGTACTGATCAAGTGTCATACCTGTTAATTCTTCTACGATCTTTCCCAGGAAAATAAAATCATTATCGCTGTACACATACTTGTTTTTGGGTCCAACAGGGCTTTTTAAAATCCGGTACATCATAGTATCCTGCCAGTCGTTGCGTAAATAAATATTCTCTGCCACACGAACACCATACCCTTTTTGAGGTTTGGTTGAATAAATAGCCGGATTGGGAGCTCCGGTTGCAGGATCAATAGTTTCTTTATAAAAAGCTATGAACGGTACCAGCCCTGCCTGATGCAGCAGGATATCATCAATTTTCAAATCCTCTTTATTTGTTCCTTTGACCCACGGCAGGTAATCCTTCAGTTTGCCATCCAGTTTTATTTTTCCTTCCTCGTACAATTTCATCACCGAAACAGTAGTAGCAGAGATCTTTGTTACTGAAGCCAGGTCAAAAATACTTTCTGCACTCATAACCGGTGAAGCCGGGTCGTATTCATAATTTCCAAAAGCCTTATGATATATGATCTCTCCTTTATGAGCTGCCAGTACCACACAGCCGGGATATGCTTTCCTGGCTATTCCATCAGCAGCAATTGAATCTACTACAGACAACCTCTCTTTGATCTGTGCTCTTGTTGGCTTATTGCTTCCGTACACTATCCCGTCTCCGAATTTATACTGGCAAAAAGAAACCGGTAATTTTCCCTGTGCTGCAATTTTACCCTGTAACAGGTCTGCCGCCGCCTGCTGGGTGATCGCATCATCCTGGTAGCAGGCTACTAAAGTCCAGGCGTCACAAAAATTCTTTGTAGCCAATACATTGCCAAATGTGAGAGTAATCGTTTTTATGAAGTTTAAATCCTTGTACAGCTTTATTGCAACAGGACTTAATCCAAAATTTTCTGCCGGCCTTA
>CAZTKV010000246.1:1547-3538 GCA_964614285.1 uncultured Chitinophaga sp.
GAATGGTACCAGCTCCATCGAATCCAGTTGCTTCATGTTTTTATTGATCACCGGCAGATCGTAATGAGAATCTACATCCACATCTCCATGGCCGGGAAAATGCTTGGCACAGGCCATAATGCCTGCATCCTGCATCCCTTTCATATAGGCTACACCATATCTTGAAACCTTGTCTTTATCTTCCCCAAACGAACGATACCCTATCACCGGATTGTCTGGATTATTATTAATATCAACTACCGGTGCATAGTTTACATGTACTCCAATTCGTTTACATTGCTCACCTACTGCCAGCCCCATGCGGTAAATAAGATTTTCATCATTGACCGAGCCCAATGTCAGTTGGTAAGGAAACTTAATAACACTATCCAACCGCATTCCTAAGCCCCACTCACCATCTATGGTTACCATTAATGGTGTTTTTGCAATACGTTGATAATAGTTGGTCAGGTTAGCTTGTCTTATTGGCCCACCCTGGAAAAAACACAAGGCTCCTACATTATATTTCTGAATATCATTCACCACTTTGGCAACATGATCAGGACCTAAATTCGAATGAGCCCTGATAACCATCAACTGGGCGATTCTTTCATCATCATTCAGGCTGTTGAACACACTATCAACCCACTGATCCTTACTCAGTTTGCTTTTATACTGAGCTGTTGCAATAAATGGAATGATAAAAAGACACAGTAATGCGGCTCTTAAAATCGTCATACTAAAGAAATTATAGTGTTAAATAACGAATCTTAAAATTACTCTTTTTGATGCAAAGGAAGAGTCAATAGTTGCTTAAAACTGAAATGGTTATTTTTGGCGGCTAAAGCGGAATTTGTGCCAGATAAGATTACATTATTACCTGATAATATTGCCAACCAGATAGCTGCCGGGGAGGTGATTCAGCGACCGGCAAGCGCCGTAAAGGAATTGCTGGAAAATGCGGTGGACTCCGGGGCAACCGAGATCAGGCTCATTATTACTGATGCCGGCAAATCACTGATCCAGGTAATAGACAATGGCAGCGGCATGAGTGAAACGGATGCAAGAATGAGTTTCGAAAGGCATGCCACTTCCAAAATAAAAAGCATTGAAGATTTATTTCATATAAGAACGATGGGATTCCGTGGCGAGGCGCTGGCTTCTATTGCTGCGGTGGCCCAGGTAGAATTGAAAACCAAACGGGCTGAAGACGAAACCGGTGTTTATATTGAGGTAGAGAACAGTGTGGTAAAAAAACAGGAACCTGTTGCTGTTCCCGCAGGCACCAGTATTGCGATGAAGAATTTATTCTTCAATGTCCCGGCCCGCAGGAATTTTTTGAAAAGTAATGCAGCAGAGATGCGGCATATTGTTGACGAGTTCACAAGAGTGGCTATGTCGTTTCCTGGAATCCTGTTCACACTTACGGCCAATAACCAGCAGTTATTTCATTTAGAGGCCGGCAGTTTAAAGCAGCGCATCATTCAGTTACTTGGCAATAATTACAATGCCAGGCTGGTATCGGTAAAAGAAGATACCGATTACATGAATATCTATGGCTTCGTTGGCAAACCGGAAACGGCAAAGAAAACAAGAGGTGATCAGTATTTCTTTGTCAATAACCGTTTCATTAAAAGTGCTTACCTGAACCATGCGGTGATGAATGCTTACCAGGAAATGATCCCTTCGGACAGTTTCCCTATGTATGTGTTGTTTATCGATCTTGATCCGACGGTGATAGATGTAAATGTGCATCCGACAAAACAGGAAATTAAGTTTGAAGACGAGAAGATCATTTATGCCTTTGTACAGGCAGCGGTAAAGCATGCATTGGCGCAGTTCAGCGTCACTCCCACTCTCGATTTTGACCTGGATGCTTCTATACAACAACTTTCATCTATTCAGCACCCCTTTACCGAAGAAAAAAAATCAGCGGCCGCCGCCGGCTCCATCTTCAAAGGCTTTACTCAAAAAAACCAGGCGCATTTTATTGAGAAGAGCGAAAGAACTGA
>CAZTKV010000247.1:0-3515 GCA_964614285.1 uncultured Chitinophaga sp.
TGAATTTACACGGTAATCTTACTATTTTTACGACCGTAAAATTACTAATTTTACTAAGGTAATATACGTTTTTTTAGAGAGTATTATTCCGATAAAAAATCGCTGAATCCTTTACCTGGCAAGCATTTCACCCCATTTTAAGGGTAATTACCTGAATGGAAGGTGATTGTATTCCCCCGACAGGATTTCCATATTTGACTGTCAAATTAATTTGAGATAAGGCTTAAAATGTTACTGTTATGAAAAGAAGAGTTGATCTGGAAGACTTATTATGTTTAAACTGGGAAGAGTAGTTTTACTTTCCAAAGTTTTAATTTACTAAAAGCTTTTCTATATTTGGAGTAAATTCCAATAATATAGAAGAGCTTTTGTCACATAGTCTTAATTATTCATTCCTTCTACCCTTAATTGGGATATTTTTCTATATTAGAAAAATTAGAATGAGTGGAGCTATTATAGTGCTCGCTATTTACTTAGCGATATTTTTTATTTTCAATCAATTTTTTACAGAAGTTAAATCAGTTTTAGGCAAAAAGGGATATTATTTTTTTTACACACTCCTCGAGTATTTCTCTCTCTCAACATTAATATCATTAAGTATATCTGAAAAGAAATTTAGACCTGTCTATACTGTCTTAAGCGTTCTATTCTCTATTTTCCTGATAGTATTTTTCTTTGCGGTAAATATTAAGAGACTTGATTCAATTCCAATAGGAATTGAATCAATAGTTCTAATGATTTTTATAGTTTTCTATTTTTATTTTCAGCTCAAAAACGTTTCTAATCAAACGCTCTATGATAATTTTTCGTTTTGGTTAGTCTTAGGGATATTAATTTACATTGGATTTACTTTCTTTTTTAATATTTTGGCAAATAGCCTGAATCCAGATCATTTTTCGAAGTATTATTTTTATTCTTTTTTTGGAGACATCTTGAAGAATATTATTTTTTTGATTGGCATTATTTTTTTGGCAAAAAATAGCGTCAATGAGAAGAAAAATAACCCCTCAATACCATATTTAGACGTGATTTAACCCCACCATACATTACTAACCAACCACTATGTTCTTATTGCAAGCCACCAACAGTTCCGGAGTTTCTTTTGTGCTTTTACTGGGCACACTGGGCATGCTGGTGCTTACTGTGGGCCTTATCATATTCATCATCCTGCACCAGCGCCGGGTAAAGCGTTTTAATGAAAAGATACAGGCTATGGAGCAGGCCCAGCAGCGGCTGCTGCTGAATGCCTCCATCCGCCTGCAGGAGGAAGAACGTCAACGACTGGCTGCCGACCTGCATGATGATGCCGGCCCCCTGCTGGCTACCGCCCGCCTGTACCTGAATGAGAACCTGGTGAACCTGGATAAAGCCACCCAGTTACAATCTATCTTCCAGGCAAGACAGATCATAGATGATACCATCCAGCTGGTGCGCAATATCAGCCACAGCCTGATGCCCCCCACCCTTAAAAATTTTGGGCTGGAGTCTGCCATCAACGACCTGTTCCAGAAGATAAGCGGCTCCGGCGCTATTAATGCCAGCAGCCGTTTTCATGAATATAAAGAAAGGCTGAAAGAAGAAAAAGAACTCATCATCTTCCGGGTGGTGCAGGAACTGATCAATAATATTTTAAAGCACAGTAATTCCAGTTTCATCCATCTTACCCAGAATGTGCATGCCGGAAAATTCTATCTCCGCATTCACCATGATGGCCGGGGGCTGGTGCAGGCAGATTTTGAAAAACTGAACAAAAGTAATGTGGGCCTTGGCCTGAAGAATATTACCAGCCGCCTGAGGGTGGTGGAAGGAAATATCAATTTTGAAAAAGATATTTCACAGACTTATTACAAGGTCACCATCGAACTGCCCAAAGACGAACCCTACGAATAGCTGTTACAGCACGGTTTGTACCTGATTATTTGCTAATTTTATCCCTTATCTGATACTATGGGAATCATCAAGGTAGCGATAGCTGACGATCATAAGATTTTTCGTAAGGGGGTCATCCTTTCGTTGCGCCCCTATTCCAATGTAAAATTTGTACAGGAAGCCGAAAATGGTGAAGACCTGCTGGCCGGGCTGGCGGCTTCAGAACCCGACGTAGTACTGATGGACCTCCGCATGCCGGGTAAAGATGGTATTGAAGCTACCAAGGCTATCAGCAAACAATATCCCCAGATAAAAGTACTTATCCTGAGCATGTATGAAGATGAACGCTTTGTTTATCACCTGATGGAGAACGGGGCTAATGGCTATTTATTAAAAAGCGCCGAGCCACAGGAGATTCGGCGGGCTATCATGGAAGTATATGAGAAAGGCTATTACCTGAATAATTTTGTAAACCGTATCCTGCTGAAGAAATCTCATTCCCGCCAGAAAGTGGTGCCTTCCCTTAACAGCGAGATCACCCTGAGTGATAAAGAAAAAGATGTGCTCCGTTTTATTTGTATGGAGTTTACGGCGGCAGAGATCGCACAAAAAATGGAGATCAGCCCACGTACAGTAGAAGCCATCAAAGACAGGCTGATGGAGCGGTTTGGCAGCAAGAACACAGCCGGGCTGGTATTCTTTGCGGTGAAGAATAATTTGATAGAGTAAAACTGAAGTATGAGGTAAGAGGTATGAATTCAACTCTGCTGAGCTAAAATGACTTCCAGTTTCCAAACAGCTTAAAAATCTTAGCCCCTGCCTCGTCACATTTTAGACTGATCCGGCTATAAACTTCTTCGGAGACATAACCACAATCTCTTGAAAAAAGCAGCCATCCCTTTGTTTCTTCCAATGATCCCAAGGAGTAGATAAGATATTTCCTGAATTCATTTTCATACACTCTTTTACCCCAACACTCAGCAATATTTGCTGCAACTGACCCGGACGACCTGATGATCTGATCTGTCAGCGAATATTTTTCTTCTTTCGGGAAATTTCTTGCCAGGTGATAAATATCCATAGCAAGGGCTTATGAAATATTGAATACATCAAGGTCAGCCACTGCCTTTATCATAGTAGGGTCTTTAAATCAATTATAGTGGTTAACTATTGTAAACTCTAAATTAGTACCCTCTTCATACTTCCTACTTCTTACCTCATACTTCATACTTCCTGCTTCCTACCTCATACCTCTATCTCCGGAATATCTCCTTCCACAATAAGCTTCCCCGCAGTCTTTGCTTTTATTTCTTCCACACTTACTCCCGGGGCTCTTTCCAGTAATTTAAATCCTCCAGGTGTCACATCCAGCACGGCCAGGTCAGACACTATTTTCTTTACACAACGGGTTCCTGTTAATGGTAATGTACATGACGGCAACAACTTTGATTCTCCTTTGGGATTGGTATGCATCATAGCTACAATAATGTTCCTGGCACTGGCCACCAGGTCCATAGCTCCACCCATCCCCTTTACCATTTTACCGGGTATCTTCCAGTTGGCAATATCTCCATTTTCACTTACTTCCATTGCACCTAATACAGTGAGGTCCACTTTACCGGCCCTTATCATTCCAAAACTCATTG
>CAZTKV010000248.1:0-3491 GCA_964614285.1 uncultured Chitinophaga sp.
ATGAACTTGCCATCAGTCCATGCTTTTATCTTCCAGTTATTTTTTTCCAGGTCACTCCAGTAATCAATAATGCCCCGGGTGTTTTCTTTATTATTCAGCAGGTGGCCCCGGCCATAGCCCATGCTCTTAGTAATCTCAAAACTTGTTTTCAGGTAATCAGCATAAGATATCATCATGTCTTCTGCCAGTGCTAATTCAGTGATCGGGTTTAATAATTTAACACAGATCACTCCATAGGTCACTTCATCCTTGTTGCATTCACCTGAGTAGATCGAAGAAGAATCGGCGCTTTTGCTTAATTCATATT
Source organism: uncultured Chitinophaga sp. (assembly GCA_964614285.1). Lineage (GTDB taxonomy): Bacteria > Bacteroidota > Bacteroidia > Chitinophagales > Chitinophagaceae > JJ008. Next base: position 308 of record CAZTKV010000248.1, read on the forward strand.
TTATTTCGCAATAGCCATACACAAAACAACCTGAATTGCTGACAGGATATTTTTTCAGGCTTTGGGCACTGGTTGTTAAAACAATCAGCAGGGCGGCAGATACTGACAACAGTCGGCGCATAGAGAAGCATAATTTGCATAAAGATAAATGCCATTTGGTAAAGGTTGCAGCCCCGTTGTTATTTATTATAAAATGGTCAGGGCAAATCGATTAAATTGCAACCCTAATTGCCTGCTATGAGTAGTGTCTTTCATTATGGAACCGATCGGCTGACAGTGGATAAAACAATTGCTATTGCTTCGGGAAAACTGAAAGCCGTATTGGGGCAGGATGCCATACGGAAAGTAAATGCCAGCCATGCTTCTGTAAAGCAGATCGTGGAGGCTAACAAAACAGTGTATGGTGTAAATACCGGCTTTGGTATACTGGCCAATACTCCCATTTCGGCTGAAGATACGGCTACACTGCAATACAAAATTTTACAAAGTCATAGTGTAGGTGTGGGTGACCCTATTCCGGCAGAAGTGGCGAAAATCATGCTCATTACCAAAGTGCATGCACTGGCACAGGGTTTTTCGGGAGTACAGTTGTCTACATTGGAACGAATTACCTGGCATATTGAAAATGATGTGATACCGGTTGTACCGGAGAAAGGTAGTGTGGGAGCAAGCGGTGATCTTGCCCCATTGGCTCATTTGTTTTTACCATTGATAGGTTTAGGAGAAGTTTTTTACAAAGGCAAAAGGAACAAGGCAGAGGATGTTCTTTCCCTGTTTCAATTATCATCAATTCAGTTAGGGCCGAAAGAAGGACTGGCACTTATCAATGGTACTCAATTCATTTTATCTTTTGCGGTGAAGGCCGTGCAGCGGATGTATAATTGTTTAGAGGCTGCTGATATTATCGGTGCGATGAGCCTGGAAGCGCTGACAGGTACCAAAGCTCCTTTCGATGCAAGATTGCATGAACTGCGTCCTTACAATGGAAATAAATTAGTGGCGCAGCGCTTACGGTTGTTGCTGAATGATTCGGAGATCATGCAGAGCCATGTGGATTGCGGAAGAGTGCAGGATCCTTATTCACTTCGCTGCATGCCGCAGGTGCATGGGGCAAGCCGTAATGCCTGGCTGCATTTAAAAGAACTGACAGAGATTGAACTGAATGCTGTTACAGACAATCCGATTATTCTGGGTGCTGATGATACGATCAGTGGTGGTAACTTTCACGGACAACCAATGGCCCTGCCATTAGACTATTGCTGCTTTGCTGCTGCTGAAATTGGAAATATTTCTGACCGGCGTTGTTACTTATTGCTCGAAGGTAAATGGGGCTTACCTATGCTGCTGATGAAGGATGTGGGATTGAACAGCGGCTTCATGATCCCCCAGTATACTACGGCCGCATTAGTGACAGAAAATAAAACGCTTTGCTTCCCGGCCAGTGCAGATAGCATACCAACATCATTGGGACAGGAAGATCATGTGAGTATGGGCAGCATCAGCGGAAGAAAACTAAAACGGGTATTGGATAACCTGGAATTCATTCTTGCTATTGAATTACTTTCTGCCTGCCAGGCCATTGAATTCCGCCGGCCATTAAAAAGTTCTGCTTTGCTGGAATTTGCTCATGACTATGTTCGTGAGTTTGTAGGCTTTGCAGAAGAGGACCGCATCTTCGCTGATGATATCAATAAAGTATCGGGCCTTATCAAAGATTTTTCTTTCGTGGAAAAGGTGAATGGGTTTGCCGCTTCAAAAGGCATTGACCTTAGCCAGGGGTTTGAAGGATTTGCCGGTCTTTAATCACTCTTGTTATACCGACCGAAGGGAGGTATCTCAAAGACTAACAGGAAAGGATGCTATGTTTATCTATAAACAACACCATTACTACATTTACATAGTCACTAATCCTGAACGTACTGTTCTTTATACTGGTGTAACTAATAATCTTTCACAACGACTAAAGGAACACTGGGCAAACAGGGGACAACCCAAAACCTTTGCCGGTAAATATTATTGTTACAATCTTATCTACTACGAATATTTCACTTACATCAATAATGCTATTGCCAGGGAAAAAGAAATAAAAGGCTGGAGAAGACAAAAGAAACTTGACCTTATTAAAATGATGAACCCTGACTGGACTTTTCTTAATCCTTCTGTTTGTGGTGGCTGGCCTCCGGAGGAAGTAGTAAAAAGGGGGTGAGCTTCCTGGAAAAAAGTAAGTCTTCAATCTTTCAGGGTCTTGTAATGCCGGGGAACGAGGCATCTCAAAGTTAGTTTACTATATAACAGGGCCACTTGTTGAGACTCCTCCTGCGTCGGAGTGACAAGACACTGAAAGCTCAATCAATATGTATGCAAACTGCGCTGGGTTTGAGGTCCCTCGTTCCTCGGGACGGCAAGAGATAACTCACAACTTCATCGCCGCTTCCAGTGCCAGCTCCATCATCGGCTTCAATGCTTTTTCTCTTTCATCGGCCGAGATCTTTTCATGAGTGGGTATGATATCAGAAACGGTGAGCAGGGTAGCAGCTGTTTTTCCCAAATGCTTTGCATTGGCAAACAAAGAAAAAGCTTCCATCTCCACCGCCAGGCATTTATTGGCAGCAGCCACTTTGGGTATGCTGCTGTCTTTCCGGTAAAAGATATCGCTGGAATGAATATTACAATTCTTCAATGGCATGTTTAATTCTTTCGCCGCTTTCTTAATTGTTTTAAATGCTTTTCCCTGGTGGCGGATGCATTGGTCCTTTATGCCCCATGCATAGCGGGCAAATGTAGATTCGCTGGCTGCATAATCCACATTGATGAGATCAAACAGTTTCAGTTTGTTTGTATAAGCACCGCAGGTACCAATGCGGATAATAGTATCCACTTCATATTCTGTAAACAACTCGTAAGAATAAATACCGATAGAAGGGCAACCCATGCCACTGGCACCAATGGTAATTTCTTTTCCTTTATAGGTACCGGTGAAATAAAAAGCATTACGGGTCTGGCTGACCAACTTTGCCTGCTGTAAAAAATTTTCGGCAATGTATTTGGCCCGGAGCGGGTCACCGGGCATAAGGACAGTCCTGGCGATATCGCCTTTTTGGGCACTGATGTGAATACTCATTGGTTTGGTTTAAGTTTCTGAACCATGAAGATATTTAATTTGGCAGAGAATAACGACTTTTGC
>CAZTKV010000249.1:0-3485 GCA_964614285.1 uncultured Chitinophaga sp.
TGAATTTACACGGTAATCTTACTATTTTTACGACCGTAAAATTACTAATTTTACTTAGGTATTATACGTTTTTTTCAATGGTATTATTCCGATATAAATTCGCCAAATCCCTTATCTGGCAAGCATTTCATGAGGTTTTAGGGGTAATCACCTGACTGGAAGGCAATTGTATTCGGCTGGCAGTATTTCCATATTTGATAGTCAAATTAATTTGAGATAAGGCTTAAAATGTTACTGTTATGAAAAGATTCGCAACTGAAGATGTAAGTATTTTAGTTTGGGAAGAGTAGGTAAATGCCTCTGTCCCAAAAAAATGAGTTAATCATTTTTAAAAAGTTTTTCTATTTTTGGATAAAATCCAAATTATAGAAAAGCTTTTTACATATATATTAGTATATTCTTACCTTGTAATACCATTTTCTTTTCTTCTAAGCAGATCAAAGAAATATTCTCTTTTCATTATTCTTGCTTCATACGGTCTTGTTTTTTTCTTCTACCTGAATTTCTACTATGATATACCTAAAAATTATAGAAAAATTCAACAAACCGTCTATACCCTTTTGGAATATTCAGTTTTCGCGGCGATTATCTGGTATAATTTAAAAAATGTAATCCTCCGAAAAATAATTTTTAGTTTTTCAGTATTATTTTTAGTCTTTCAAATAACCTACTATTTTGTATCAAAACTTCAAAAGATCGACTCTGTTCCCATCGGAGTTGAAACTATCTTGATATTTGTATTTTCTTTCTTTTACTTCCAACAATTTTTAAAGTACAATACCTCTAAAAATATATATGAGTATCCCAGCTTTTGGTTGGTTGTTGGCATATTAATTTATCTCGGAAGCGCTTTCTTTTTTAATATTCTAGCAAATGATGTTACAGAACAACAATTTGATAACTATTGGCACTTTACTTTTATACCCGAAATTTTAAAAAATATACTATTTGCGATGGTGGTGCTGGGATATCCTTCATATTTAAATGAATTACCAAATTCAAAAAATAAAAAAACTGAAATTCCTAACTTAGATATCATTTAAACCCCACCATTACTAACCTACCTATATGTTCTTATTGCAAGCCACCAACAGTTCCGGAGTTTCCTTTGTGCTTTTACTGGGCACACTGGGCATGCTGGTGCTTACCGTGGGCCTTATCATATTCATCATCCTGCACCAGCGCCGGGTAAAGCGTTTTAATGAAAAGATACAGGCTATGGAGCAGGCCCAGCAGCGGCTGCTGCTGAATGCCTCCATCCGCCTGCAGGAGGAAGAACGTCAACGACTGGCTGCCGACCTGCATGATGATGCCGGCCCCCTGCTGGCTACCGCCCGCCTGTACCTGAATGAGAACCTGGTGAACCTGGATAAAGCCACCCAGTTACAATCTATCTTCCAGGCAAGACAGATCATAGATGATACCATCCAGCTGGTGCGCAATATCAGCCACAGCCTGATGCCCCCCACCCTTAAAAATTTTGGGCTGGAGTCTGCCATCAACGACCTGTTCCAGAAGATAAGCGGCTCCGGCGCTATTAATGCCAGCAGCCGTTTTCATGAATATAAAGAAAGGCTGAAAGAAGAAAAAGAACTCATCATCTTCCGGGTGGTGCAGGAACTGATCAATAATATTTTAAAGCACAGTAATTCCAGTTTCATCCATCTTACCCAGAATGTGCATGCCGGAAAATTCTATCTCCGCATTCACCATGATGGCCGGGGGCTGGTGCAGGCAGATTTTGAAAAACTGAACAAAAGTAATGTGGGCCTTGGCCTGAAGAATATTACCAGCCGCCTGAGGGTGGTGGAAGGAAATATCAATTTTGAAAAAGATATTTCACAGACTTATTACAAGGTCACCATCGAACTGCCCAAAGACGAACCCTACGAATAGCTGTTACAGCACGGTTTGTACCTGATTATTTGCTAATTTTATCCCTTATCTGATACTATGGGAATCATCAAGGTAGCGATAGCTGACGATCATAAGATTTTTCGTAAGGGGGTCATCCTTTCGTTGCGCCCCTATTCCAATGTAAAATTTGTGCAGGAAGCCGAAAATGGTGAAGACCTGCTGGCCGGGCTGGCGGCATCAGAACCTGATGTGGTGCTGATGGACCTACGTATGCCGGGCAAGGATGGCATAGAAGCTACCAAGGCTATCAGCAAACAGTATCCCCAGATAAAAGTGCTTATCCTGAGCATGTATGAAGATGAACGCTTTGTTTATCACCTGATGGAGAATGGGGCTAATGGCTATTTATTAAAAAGCGCCGAACCACAGGAGATTCGCCGGGCCATCATGGAAGTATATGAGAAAGGCTATTACCTGAACAATTTTGTAAACCGGATATTGCTGAAAAAATCTCATTCCCGCCAGAAAGTGGTGCCTTCCCTTAACAGCGAGATCACCCTGAGTGATAAAGAAAAAGATGTGCTCCGTTTTATTTGTATGGAGTTTACGGCGGCAGAGATCGCACAAAAAATGGAGATCAGCCCACGTACAGTAGAAGCCATCAAAGACAGGCTGATGGAGCGGTTTGGCAGCAAGAACACAGCCGGGCTGGTATTCTTTGCGGTGAAGAATAATTTGATAGAGTAAAACTGAAGTATGAGGTAAGAGGTATGAATTCAACTCTGCTGAGCTAAAATGACTTCCAGTTTCCAAACAGCTTAAAAATCTTAGCCCCTGCCTCGTCACATTTTAGACTGATCCGGCTATAAACTTCTTCGGAGACATAACCACAATCTCTTGAAAAAAGCAGCCATCCCTTTGTTTCTTCCAATGATCCCAAGGAGTAGATAAGATATTTCCTGAATTCATTTTCATACACTCTTTTACCCCAACACTCAGCAATATTTGCTGCAACTGACCCGGACGACCTGATGATCTGATCTGTCAGCGAATATTTTTCTTCTTTCGGGAAATTTCTTGTCAGGTGATAAATATCCATAGCAAGGGCATATGAAATATTGAATACATCAAGGTCGGCCACTGCCTTTATCATAATAGGGTATTTAATCAATTAAGGTGGTTAATTACAGTAAACTCTAAATTAGTACCCTCTTCTTACTTCCTACCTCATACTTCTATCTCCGGAATATCTCCTTCCACAATAAGCTTCCCCGCAGTCTTTGCTTTTATTTCTTCCACACTTACTCCCGGTGCTCTTTCCAGTAATTTAAATCCTCCAGGTATCACATCCAGCACTGCCAGGTCAGAAACGATTTTCTTTACACAACGGGTTCCTGTTAATGGTAATGTACATGACGACAACAACTTTGATTCTCCTTTGGGATTGGTATGCATCATAGCTACGATGATGTTCCTGGCACTGGCCACCAGGTCCATGGCCCCACCCATCCCCTTTACCATTTTACCGGGTATCTTCCAGTTGGCAATATCTCCGTTTTCACTTACTTCCATCGCACCTAATACAGTGAGGTCCACTTTACCGGCCCTTATCATTCCAAAACTCATTG
>CAZTKV010000250.1:0-3476 GCA_964614285.1 uncultured Chitinophaga sp.
AGAAGAAGATAAAGACAGAAAAAAGTAACAGGGCAAAAACAAAATGCAGGTAATGTACCCAGCAGGAAGGGCAATAAGTAGTAGGAAACAGGGCTACTCCCAATGCGGCCACGCAGCCCACGTCAGCCGCCCGGTTATCAATAGGCTCCGGACCTTTATACGACAAAAGAAAAAAGCCAAGAACAAACAGTACTCCCACCAGTATATCACCGGCAGTACCATTGTCATAATAGTCACTGATAGAAAACTCCAGCACTCCTGAACCCTGCGAAATGTATTTGCCAAAGAAAACCAGGAGGGGGAGCAATACACCGGTAGCACCGATCAATATACGCAGGGTATAATAAGAAATGATCTGGTCATTGGGATTTTCACTCTTTTTTTTATCCGCAGGACTTTGTTCAGGATGCATAGCTGTGAATTTTACAGGACAATAAATAATCAATTAAAAATAACTTATTGGTGCGGCGGATGCAATACCATTTATTTGGTACTGGAAATTGCTGAACCAGGAACAGGTATACCGCTTTTTTCTGCTTAGTTATCTGCTATACCCGGCACCGGAATATAGTTAAACAAAACCACCGGTAAATAACTGCTTAATTTAAATTTATTTAATTGCGGAAACAAAATGAATCTGGCTGCCCCTTGTTAATTTTAAAGACAAAAACAAATTATGGATAAAAAAGAGCTGTGGTTAAAATTAAAAAACTACCATTTTGATCATATCGTTAGTCCCGGTCTGTGGGATCATATAACATCCAGGTTTGGTAAAGCCGATCCTTCTTTCAGGGCTTTTGCCGGGAAGATTGCCCGCAAGCATGGATGGAAAACACATTTTGCATTAAGGGCATTGAATGAGTACAAAAAATTCATTTACCTCGGACTCGTAAGCGATTTCCTGGTAACACCTTCCAAAATAATCGATGTGGTATGGCATGAACATTTGCTTTTCAGCAAAGCGTACCGTGATTTCTGTAATGAAGTGATTGAACAGCCTTTTGATCATTATCCCGAACTGGTGCCGGCAGAAGAGCAGACCGGCCGCTTCAGCGCACAATACCTGGACACAATTGAACTGTACCAGGCTGAGTTTGGTCTTGAGCCTCCGGTTGATATCTGGGGTGATACAAAATTTGACAAAGAACAGGTAAGACGCAACGGGTACCAGTCAGCTAAGAAAAAACGGAATGACAACAGCAGCGATAGTGGCAGCAGTACACTTATTGATACTACACCATTGCATTCCCATTTTGAATCAGAGCCGGCAACAGCCTATCCTGAGTTTAGCGGATTTGGTGATGGTGATTTTGGCGGCGGCGGAAGCAGCAGCAGCTGGGGTGATAGCAGCGACGGAGGATCTGATGCGGGTGGTGATGGTGGCGGTTGCAGTGGTGGTTGCGGTGGAGGGGGTGATTAAATTCTGTTATTATCTTTTCTGCAGTTTATAAACAATGCCTGCATTTGCTTTGAAGTTATGCTGAGTGGTTTCATAAAAAAATGTGGGTGCATAGCTCAATTGCAGCAACCGGATATTCCAGAAACGGTTCAGCTTCAAATCAAGTGCAGCACCGATATTAAGATGTGCCGATGTCACCGTATTCTTATTACTGTTATTGCCAAACGTTACTTTTTGTGAATAGCTGGCTATCCCCGCCATGGCATGTCCCGAAATGATCAGCTTAGAAGGTGCGGGGCTATTTCCTGTATACTTTACTCCACCTGTTATGGTCAGTATACCCGATGTTTCTTTGTATGTATTATCCTTTTCTGTATGCATATAATACCCGGCATCAATGCCAACTCCCCAGGAAGATTTGATTTTTACAGATATACCTGTACTGGCACCATAAGCCCCGAAAGAAGTGTTCTTATCACCAAAATGCAAATAACCGGGAGTAACATGAATTTCAGGAGGTGGTTTGGTAAATGTTTTTCCCGATGCACAGCATTCCTCCGGGCAATTATCCAGGCCGGCCTTCTTCACAATATCTAAAATATTCTGGCAGGAAAGATGGGCACCAACTGTGGCCATCAGGTTATGATCATGACCATCGCAGGGAGTGGAACAACGGGTATCGGTTGTAGATGGAGTACAACAATTTCCTCCGTTGGGTTCCGGTGGCGGGTTACACCTTAGCTCAGTGATCACTGAATCTTTTACCGGATCATAGATGCGGGAACAATACTTGTCTTCCAGTCCGCAGAAATGCAGCACTTCATGGCAATAGACACGGGGAGCAGCATTGCGCCGCCAGGTTCCGCTGGAAGCACCTGCATTGGGTGTCCCTAAATAGGCATTGGAAGGCAGGCCGTCATTGTTCACCATATATACATAATGATAAGCATCTCTTTCTTCTTCTTTTAATTCACCATATTTTTTTACCACGATAGTGGTTTTAGTCATACATCCTTTGGTACTGTCTTTATCGCAGGGAATAAAGCATTGCTTACTGTAACATGCTTCCAGGTCATTTTTCACCGCCTGCACATCCGCATCTGTTCCTTCCAGGGCTACCTGGATAATGATATTGATCTGGCAGGGATTGTTTTCATCCCTTTCAATGGTAGTACCAAAACGACGGGAAGGACCGCAACTTTGCAGCCAGCTGACAAAAAGAATAAATAATATAAGACTGGTACTCTTCATCGGCGCTTGCTTTGTACAAACTGGCCATAGTTGATCACTATCTTCTGCGGCTCCAGTAAACTATTCAGCCACCCGATCAGTTCATTAATGGCCGGCACATCTGTATTAACAAGGCTTACGCTGTGCTTACGACCCGATTTGTTCAGCGAAATATAAATACCTGCCCCGTCAACAGCTCCGCCATCATAAGAAGTATTTAGTGCAAAGAAGCCTGCAGTTTCTGCCTTTTCAAAAAAGGACTGTAATTGCGGGGCAGACAACATGAAAATTATTGAATCCTTCACCGGTCCGTTTACTTCCCGGAGGTAATAACGGGCATTGCCGCCTGCATCGATCAGCAGTTGTTGCTGATTACCCCAGGCGGCACGGGAACCCGCATTGATAAAGACCACGGTTTGTGACCAGGCAGATAAGGACATCGCCGTGATGAGGCAAAACAACAAAAACATCTTTCTTACCATGACAAATTTGTTATGGTGAAAAGAAAATATGACAACAAGTGTTTACAAGGGAAGAGGAAGCAGCCAGCCGGGATGCCTATCTGAGGTAAAGCCTTTGCAGTGTTAGAAAGTTACATCTATTATCATAAAGAAAAAAGATTTTTTCTCCGGGGTGCCATCGATACTAATCAGCAGGTCTCAATCTTTGGTCTTATTCCCCCAATCACGGATATTCAGCCACACACTCAGTACAGCCGTGAACAGGAAGATGCTGAGAGTGACTGTATCAACCAGTTGTTTATTAAAATCTTTGCCGGTGAGATGGAGCAGGAGAAAATGAATATAAGAATTGGACCGGTCATGATAACCCAATGCTTCTCTCGCTT
>CAZTKV010000251.1:0-3407 GCA_964614285.1 uncultured Chitinophaga sp.
TCAGAAGTCGTTATCACTCCTTATCTGTTGCAGTTGTGTGGCAAAAGCTGCCCAGATCTTTTTAGCATCAGGATGCTTATAATATTTATTGAATAATCGTTGAGTTTCAACAAGGTTTTTGCCATAAGAATAATAATACACCGCCAGGTTGAGAACAATTTCTTTCCGCAGGCCATCATCATGAGCCAGGTCATCATCCAGTTTTTCATAGGGCTGCTCTCCCAGTTTACCCAGGTTATCATTGATTATGCTTTTCAGCTCCTGGTCACCCGGAACGACTGTTATCTTTCCCTTATTATATCTGAGCACAATACTGCTTATTTCAACCGGCGCTCCATCTGTGGTATCTGTATAACCACAGGCAAAACAGGTAAAGAAATACCCCAGCTGTTCATGAAAATCATAAATGAATTCATTCTCCTTTGTAATTATGGTATTACCGGCAAAGAGTTTAGCCACATGCTGGTATTTATTCGTACCAATATTTTTAAAAATGTAGATCTCATCACAGCAATGAGCACCACCGGTGAAATTGGAAATCAGCAATTCTTTCTTTCCATCCTTATCCAGATCGGCAAAAGCATGATCGGAATACAACGGAGAATCAGTCTCATCAGCTACCAGGGCTTTAAAAAAATTAGCCAGTGTTATTGTTTTCCTTTCTTTGGTTATAAGGACTACGTTTTTGGGAGTTTTTGTTTTTTCCCCCTGTTGAAAAAAAATAGTGGTGGGATCCGGCTCCAGTTCAATCACACTATCCCTGGCATATAACACTGTATCGCCAACCCGTACCTGTGCATCAGCTATTATTGCACCAAAAAGCAGTGACACAAAAACTATTACTCCTTTTATGCTTACCATGTTCAACATAATTTTTTTAAAGTTACTGATTGACGCAACGGTAAACAAAAGGGATGCAGTTAAAATTGGGCCTAATAAAAATTTTTCAGGCACAAACCGTCAAACTAACTTCACATACATGAACAAGAACATTGAGAAACTGTATACCATTGCCGGAAAAAAAGAAAGACTGATCATTGGCTTGATGAGCGGAACATCTTTCGACGGACTGGATATAGCGCTTTGCCGGATCAATGGTAGTGGCAGGAACACAGCTGTTACCATTGAAAAATTTACCAGTGTTCCTTATAACAATACATTCAAAGAAGAATTGAAATCAATTTTCTCAAGACATGATGCTGACCTTGAAAAGGTATGTATACTAAATGAATGGGTTGGCCTGCAGCATGCTGCCATCATCAATGACTGTCTTCAAAATTGGGACATAAAAAAGGAAAGTATTGACCTGGTCGCAAGTCATGGCCAGACGATCTATCATGCTCCCCGCTTTTTACATGGCTTTGAAGAATACCCCAATGCAACCCTGCAGATCGGTGACGGAGATCATATTGCTGTAGCCACCGGCATCATTACTATCTGCGATTTCCGGCAAAAACATATAGCAGCAGGCGGAGAAGGTGCTCCCCTGGCAGTATATGGAGACTATCTTATTTTTTCCAATCCAGGGGAAAACAGGATCATGCTTAACATAGGAGGTATTGCCAATTTTACTTTCTTACCGGGTGATATAGATGCTGCCAAAGTTTTCAGTACTGATGTGGGGCCGGGTAATACTATTATGGATGCATTTATACAACACAGCTATCCGGGCAAATATTTTGATGAGAACTCTTCATTGGCGATGCAGGGAACCATCAATGAAAAATTACTGGCTGCTTTAAAACAACATTCATTTTTTAGTAAAGGCTTCCCCAAAACGATCGGGCCGGAGTTATTCAATATGACTTACCTGCGAAATGCCCAGCAAGTTTCTGCAACAGAATCATTGAGTGATGCCGATATTATGGCTACCCTCAACAGGTTCTCAGCTGATATGATCACAGATGCTATTGCCAGGACAACAGATCCGGCATTAAATTATTCGATTTATGTAAGCGGAGGAGGGATGCACAACCCCTTACTCATGAAAAATATAAAAATCCTGTTACCCGCCTTTCCAGTTTTTACCACCAATGACCTGGATATAAATCCTGATGCCAAAGAAGCCGTGCTGTTTGCTTTATTGGCCAACGAATGTGTGGCAGGAGGAAATGATCAAATGGGAGAAAACAGGCAAGGTATCCCGAATGTCAGCATGGGAAAAATTTGTTTCCCCTATTAATTCAGCATACCCTGCATGAACTGTTTATCAAAAATTGGTATCTAATAACTGAGTGAAATACTCACTTGTGTAGTATCCCATTCAATGATCAGTGACCCATCACTGGCAAAGCGAATAGTAAGTTGCTCCACCACATTACTGAGCTTGTTTACCGGTACCTTAAACCTGGCCACATCTTTGTCCTTGTTCTTTTCGTATCCGTATGCACCCCATTGTCCCGGTTGAGAATTAAGAATAATGGTCCATTCTTTTGCTTCAGGAATAGCAAATAATGTATATGTACCGGCTTTAATCCCTTCACCACCAAATTTTACATCTTTTGAAAAACTGATGGTAGTTGCTTCATCGGCACCTACCCGCCATACCTTACCAAATTTTTCGAGGCCACCAAATATTTCCCGGTTGTTTTTATAAGGCCTGCCATATGTAACGGTTGTTACACCAGAGCTTACCGTATCATGAGGACTTTTCCGGGATTTCTCCTGAGAGTAGCTATTGAACACAGCAAATACCGCTACGAGTAATAATATTTTTTTCATACACTTAATTTTTTGAAAATTGAAGTTAGTGAGATTCTATGAACGCCGGGTTACCTTTCAAGGAACTTCTTCAGCTTATCCAACCCTTGTTCCATAACCACACCATACCGCTTCTCCAGTAACAGGCTTGAGAATTTCTCCCAAGGATACCAGCGAAAATGAAAGTCCATATACCATTGTACTGTAACAGGGCCTTTGCTGCCAGACCGGATAATGTTCCAGCCCATCTCCCCTCTGCCGGAACGCTGGCCAGCATTACCTGCTGTAACTGTACTATCATTGGCTGAGGTAATTATTATTCCCTGTAACTCACCTGTAATAATTCCTTTCACTACTCCTTCAATCTGCAATAGCTCCAGTGTATCTGCACCGGGGTACCAGTTCTTCCAGTTAGCCGCATTATTTATCTGCAACAGCACTGAATCCTTACTGGCATTTATATCTGTTGCTTTTGAAATACGTACATGAGACGGAATTAAGAGAGAAATACCTGTAATAAGCAGGAAAAAAAAGATGAAACTTATGATGGCCAGTTTTACTACCCGCATACATTCAATTAATTGTTGTTCTTATTCCCATTTCAGTACTCTTGCAGCAATGACATAGATTATTATCATCCAGAGACCTAATATGCCTATCTCTTTCCAGCAGTTAAAGATACTAAGTCCTTCAAAGGATATTTTCCT
>CAZTKV010000252.1:0-3405 GCA_964614285.1 uncultured Chitinophaga sp.
GGTCCTTCCAGGTACATGATACCGGTTCCCATATTATCAATCCAGGTAGAAACAAATACTTTTCTGGCATTATCCCATCCTGTCAAACTATGCCCTTCGAATGGCATTCCATTAAAAGAACCTGTATTGATGCTTTCCTGGTAGCGGCCACCCAAAATCATTTTATTTACGCAGCTTGCATTCATGCTTTGTGCAGGAGCATTCGGGTCCATCCACATTTGAATTTCCATATTCCATTCTCCATCCCAGGCAGCCATCATTTTATGTACATCAGAGGGAGTCATGTAGTCCATCCATTTTTTCATTTCATCAGGAGTCTGGGCTTTTGTAGTAGTAAAAATTGAAGCGAAAGCAATAAAACAGATAATGAAGGTGATTCGTTTCATAAAAATAGTTTTAGGGGGATAAGTTACAAACTCTGCGCATAGTTATCAAGAAAAATGTGATGGAACTGGCATTTTACCGAACATATTAACTGAGTTGAATTGTCTTTATCTGCATGACGGTTGCAATACTTGTTGCCCTTTCTTTGGCAATAAAAGCTATTTTTCCATCGAAAAGTTCATCCACGGATTCTTTAAAGAGGCGGAGCCAGGTTTCAAAATGATGCTTTTGTAATGGCGACTGCTGGTGCAAAGTCAGGTGAGGCTGCATGGCGTTTTTATGATAAGTATCTGACTGGAACAAAATAGAGTCCCAAAAATCAACCAGGACAGGTAAATGATGCGAAAGATCAATTTTTGCCACATCCGTAAAGATATAGCTGATAGAATTATCTGCTAACAGCTTCTCATAAAATCGTGTTACCAATACCAGCAGATCTTCCCTTCCTGTAATATCTCTTTTCATTTCTTATTCATTGATAGCTGCGTATAATTTTTCCGCATCACTTTTATTGAAAAGTTGTGTTCCATCGTTCATGGTAGCCGCACTACCACATGCCACACCAAAGCGAATTGCTTCTCTCAATGTTTTTCCTTTTTGTAAGGAATAGGTGATGCCGGCAACCATACTATCACCTGCACCAACAGTGCTTTTCTTTTCAACTGGAGGAGCTTCCACAAAATATCTTTTATCACTGCTCACCATCCATGCGCCCAAAGCACCCATTGAAACAACCATAATTTCGGAAAATCCATCCCTGATAGCCTGCTGGGCAGCATCAGGCACTTCTTCTTTATCCAGCCAGTCTACATTCAGCATTTTACATAATTCGCCAATATTTGGTTTAATCATGTATGCATGTTTTCCTTTTAAAGCCTGCAATGCAGGGCCACTCGTATCCACAATACATTTGGCACCTACAGCCGTTGCATTCTTTACGATCAGGCCATAAAAATAATCAGGCAGACCGGGAGGCAGGCTGCCACTGGCCACTACAAATGTGGGAGTAAAGGAACGTATCTGGTCAACTAATGTTTTAATGGTTTCTTCCATTACCTCCCTGCCCGGGAAAGTGAAACGGAATTGATTATTGGTAGATGTTTCTAATACAATCCAGTTTTCTCTTGTTTCGACTTTAGTATCTACCGCATGAAATAAAATCTCTTCTTCTTTTAAAAGAGAGCACAACATGTTTCCATTATGTCCTCCTGCCGGAAACAATGCTACTGATGAAGTTTCTAATTTCTGCAACGCCTTACTGACATTAATACCGCCCCCGCCAGGTTCATTTACTACTTCTGTACAGCGTAGTTTGCTTTCGGGTTTTAATTTTTCAACCCGGGAACTTTTATCAATACAGGGATTAAGCGTAATAGTGAGAATCATTATAATAGCTTTTAGATGATTTAAATTTTTTGTGTCTCTTTTAATACAGCTTCAATTCTTTGCTTTACTGTTTCATAATCAGTAAACCCTTTTGCCAACAGGTAAAATTTTTGATCAGCTATTTGGATGAGTACTTGCGGGAAACTCGTTACCTGTAATTGTTTGCAAAGAGCGAATTCGTAATGTGCTTTTTCTTTGTATTCTTCACTATCGATCTTTCTGAAAAAGACGTCAACCGGGATTGTATATTTTTCCATCAAATGACGGTATGCTTCATTGTCTGTCAAGTCTCTTCCTTCAAAATGTAACGCATACTGAAGATCAGCTGCAAAAGCAACCTGCTTATAAGGGAAAATTTCCTTGACTATACAAAGCGCTATTGCTGATTTTTCTGAATGCTGATACCAGTCACTTTGTTCTGGATTGAAAATATGCCAGAGATAATCTTTGCCGAATTGAATACCTGTTGTTTCTTCTACCTGTTTGTATGACTGACTGATGTAGCCTGCAATAGCACTAATTGGTCTTGTGTACTCTTTCGGTATCATTCCCCCGGATAATACCTCAAAAGATATATTTTCTTTATACTCCTCCGATATTTTTTTAATTACAGGACTAAAACCATAACACCATCCGCAGTAGGCATCATAACAATAATAAATTACTGGCTGCATAACTGCAAACTTACAGCTATCAGGGAGCCGGCAATTATGACTTTGGAAAAAATGAAGGCTTCTGTATTATTTGTTTTTCACTTCTTCAAACTTTTCGTCATAATCCGGACGGATGGTACCCATCAACCGGTCCCAGAAGAGGAAGTAGAGGCCATAATTGCCTTTGAAATACTGGTGGTGCATATTATGATTGACAGAGGTATTGATCCATTTGCCGAACCAGTGCTTACTGAACCCTTTCGGGTATAGCTCCCAGCCAAGATGCCCATACACATTATATACTATCATGAAAAGGAAAAAGAAAAGCAGGTGATATAAATGAACCGGGATTGTAAAAACAAAAACGATAAATATACCAGCTTCCACAACAGCTTCAAGCGGATGAAATGCATATGCAGCAAAAGGGCTGGGATTTGTTGATTTATGATGAACAAGATGAACGATCTTGAACAGAGAACGATGATGCATCAACCGGTGCATCCAATAGAAATAAGTATCATGCAGAATGGCCATTACCGGAAATGCTAGGATGAAATACAGGGTTCCATGTTGACCGATCCCGGTATAAAATTTTGTATGCCTTGCCATCTCGGGGTTTCCTAAAATAAGGGCCGGAATGAAGGCCATGATAAATACGGTAAGTATTGAGAAGCTAATCTCCCTGGCATAGTCACTAAATTTCGGAAACCGCTCCTGAATTTTTTTAGAAGTAACCATCCGGCGCAATACAACATACCATATAAAAAAAGCAATACTGGCAATAATCAGGTAGCGGCTTCCGATTATAGTTACATCTTTAAAATATAGCGACCAGTCCATATTAGTGTGCTTCTAGCCAGTTTTTACCTTCGCCGCATTCAGCAGTTACCGGAACCTTATGTGGTAAAGGCATAGCCGATTGCATACATTCTACTATCAGCGGTTTTAATTCCTTCACTTCTGTTTTAAGGGCATCAAAAAC
>CAZTKV010000253.1:0-1381 GCA_964614285.1 uncultured Chitinophaga sp.
AAGAAAGCGGGATTTAAACCCGTTGCATAATCTACCTGCCAGGTAGTAGTACGGTTCAACGTAGCCGGTGCATCTAATGATTGCAGTTTAAACTCCAGTTGCAGGTTAGACTTACCTGCAGTATTGGCCAGCAAGAAAGCAAAAGCAGCACCCGGATCACCAAATGTTCCAGTTTGCCTGTAGCCAAGAGCCCTGTTGGTGGCAGCCGCTTGTACAGATGTGGATGCAGTGGACGTAAGTCCTGTAGCTGAGGCAAAATTCTTAAACCCGGCAGAGGTCTGGTTCCATGCCGTACCGTTGTTAAAATTCGCCAGGTAAACAAACCCTTCGTTACCTATATAGGAATTGGAAGCATTTTCTTTTACATATACTCCGGCTGGCAATCCGGCTGTACTGAGGTTATCAAAACTAAATGTAAGCGGAGATGTAGTCAGGCTTATTTGCCCGTCACCGCTGGCGGTAGGGCAACGGGGATTAGTAAACCGGACATCAGTTGTATCTCTTATAGTAAGTTGCTTGGTTGAACCAAAGAAAGAATAAACAGCGATGATCTCACCATTTCCCTGTGCAACAGGTAAGGTGGCAAAATTGCAATAGTTGCTGGTACGCAGCGTTATCCTGTTTGCCGTCAGGTTAGAACAATCCTGAATGATCCTGTTACCTGATTGAGCATCATCAGCGTAGTTTTTTGACCGTTCGGAAGAAGCAAACTCATAACCTACCAGCTTAATCAATGTGCTTACATACCTGTCCTGCAGGTTGGTGGTAAGCTGAGATACTGTAACCACTTTGGGAACCAATGGCTGATTAAGTGCGCCTTTTATTATATGTTTATCGATCAGGTTAGCAGCCAGCAACGTAACACCTCCCTGGTTGATATACGGAGAGTCAATGCCGCCACCAAACTGCAAAGTACCGTTGTACTGACCAAGATATAAACCTTTCAGTTTTACATATACTTTACGGCCAACCGGGTAATAATTATACAGGTTAAAACTTCCGAGACGGAGCAATACACCTCCGGTAGAATCCTGTATAGCTATTTGCTGGTAATAGTTACCGCTTTTATCATCACATGATACCACACCTTCTATAATTGCATCATCAGTAATAGCCACTGGTGCACCAGATGTGTATCGTGCCTTTACATCCTTGATACTGATATTGGCCACCACACCAGGTTCACCCAGTGGCGGAGGATCTGTAAATTTTCTTTCGCAGGATATAACAAATAAGCTGGCAAGCAGAATTATTCCCGCCACTCTTATCTTATTATGTTTACTGTTTTTTTGCATAAAAATATTTTTCAGCGTTTCTGAGTATTAGTTTATTGAATATCTGCAGCGGTACGAATACCGACCTGTGTTGTTGTATTATAAAT
>CAZTKV010000253.1:1481-3375 GCA_964614285.1 uncultured Chitinophaga sp.
GCCCTGAAAGCTGAAAAGGTCATATAGTCCCCCGGGCCCAGCGGATCCGGTCCTGTAGGTCCAACAGGCTCTTTGTCACAAGAAACAAACAACACACTTGCTGTAAGCAAAACAAAAACTGCGGTAGTGAATTGTTTTATATTATTGAATCGCATATAATTTTTTTTATACTATTAATCAAGAATTAAAACCTTAATGTCATGCTTGCAAAAAAGTTCAACCCGTAAGCATAATAGAACTTTGGTGGAAATTTCCCTACACTGACAGGATCAGTTGTGGACGTTTGCGCATCAAATCGTAACTGTTCAAACCCACCTGTAATAATATCCTTATTGTTTAAAATGTTATTAACACCCAGGTTAAATACCAGGAAGGTTGGCTTTTTATCAATTTCAAAATCCTTGGGTAATTTCCAGGAATAGCCGCCAAAGAAGTCAAGAGTGTATTGTTTGTCAAATTTTGTCTGGTTAAATATTTCGTTATATGCATCGCTCTTTGGAAGCACAAACTGCAATGCATCCCAGGTACGCCGCAGCGGATTCATACTAAGATAAGACTGGTCAAAATAATTACCTGTCAGGCTGATGAACCAGAATTTAGGTGAACGGTAAGTAGCACCCAAACTATACGCTTCCATTGGTGTGGAAGGGACTCTGAAATTTTCAGCATAGACAACCTGCTTTCCTAAAATAGAAGCACTGTTATCCACAGTAATTACTGCATTCTGCTTGCTGTCGTAATAATAACGGCCTATTGCAGCAGCAGCGTTAACCGTGATGGTTGGTGTTATTTTAGCCTCCATACCAAATTCACCGCCAAAATGAAGTTTATCAATACCATTGATAGCATAATTTACAAAGTTCTGGTAAGTATCATGATAGAAAGACATTACATCCATTCCATCTTCGAAACGGGTGTAATAACCGCCAAGTCTTATTTTGAATTTCGGCGCATTCATGATATATCCTGCTTCAGCAGTCTGAATGGATTCACTCGTTACAATATCCTGCTGGCTGTTTCTTGTGCGGGGTGAGATATATACATTTTCAAAATAAGGCGCTCTTGTCTGGTAGGAGCCGTTTGCGAAAATATAATTACGACCATCAATTTTGTAGGTAATTCCGCCTTTACCGGCATAATTAGTAAACTCGTTTGCGGTGCCTTTTCCTTTTGAATTATCCGGGAAAAGACCATTTCTTGTATTTCCCTCCCTGTAAAATTCAGTGAGTGAAACAGAGCCTGCCAGGAAGAAATCAACCTTATTGAATTTAAAAACACCCTGGGCCCATGCAGAAACACGGGAAATATTGATATTATAATCGTAACCAAATTTATCTCCCTTGTAAAGTATCCTGTTTGGATTATCGAGGTCAAACTGGTTAGCCAAATTGTCTACCGGAAAATCTCTTTCAGCAAACTGGTTTACATTCACATAAAACTGCCCTCCCAAAAGATCATCTACTTTTTTAAAATAATGATTGTTTTGTTGCTGGTAAGAAGCCCCGGCGGTAAAATCAATATGGTCTCCAAATTTTGTATTGATAACTGAGTTAGCATTAAACCTTTTTGTATTAATAATTCTTTCTTCAATAATGTAGCGGGACCGGAGGCCACTTACTGAATTACCCGGTACTCCGTTTGCATCATTAATTGTGGCAAAACTTGCCCTGTTCACATCATATAATCGTTGCCAGTTAATCTGGCGGTAGTTAATATCACTCTTCATCAGGTCATATAACATTTGACCCTGAACAGGATCAGTGGTACTGGCCCAGGTAGATGTATAGCTTGGTAAATACCTGTAATAATCTGGCCTCGGGTCAGCTGCATTGTACCAGTCAAGTGCTGTTACACTGCGGTCACCAAATGAATAACCAACTGCAGTTGTAAGAGT
>CAZTKV010000254.1:0-3373 GCA_964614285.1 uncultured Chitinophaga sp.
GCCTGCTAATAGCGCAAAAGATCAATACTAACCAGCATGTGCTCAACTGGGTGATTGGGGGAATATTTGCGATTACTGCACTGATACAGCTTTGGAAAATCCTCCGGAAAAAAGATGCGGTGCACCAGATGGAGCACCCCGAGGAGGTAACACATAAGTTTGAGGAACAGATAGGCCGCTTTGAAGAAGAAATTGAAAAAATTACAAAGAAAGACAGGGATTGAAATTTAAAACCGGTAGCCTGCAGATAAGGACGGGATAAAACGTTTACCAACATCCTCATCCAGCGAATTATAACCTTTGCTGAATTCGATGGTGTAACCAAATCCAACAGAAGGGGCCGCATAAATTCTTTTGGCAAAAATAAAATGATACCCAGCTTCAGCCATAGGTGTAATCAGCAAACTTTTTTGTCTTGTTTTCCCTTCAAAGTCTTCCAGCGAAAATAATACCCGGGCACCGGCAAAAATGTTATTACCATTTGTATTAGTTCCAAATGCATACCGGTAACCGGCATAAAAACCAAAACCTGACGAGACTGAGTAAGCTTTTGCAGAAGCCAGTTGATAGGTGATGCCTGCACTGAAACTGTTTTTATTGCTGAATGATTCACCGCGGACAGCTACTTTACTTGTGTTATATCCCTTCCCGATAAAACGGAGGTATTCTGCACCCAGTTCAAAAGGGTTCTGAGCCCGGCATATACTTGTGCTGACAGTTGCTATCAGTAAGAAAGTAAGAAATTTCTTCATCAGTTGTTTAACGTATGATGCCTGAAAATATTTTGTATTTGAAGAACCAGGATTTAATCTACTATAAATAATTTACAACCTGTTGCGGTGGTACTGCGGTGTGCTTCATTATTATCACCTACAAAATAGCACATGCCTTTGGTTAGTTTTACTACACGACCATCATCCAGTTCAGAATACATTTCGCCTTCCAGGCAAAGAATGACATGCCCTTTACTACACCAATGATCGGCTTTGTAACCGGAAGTATATTCAACCATTCTTACCCGGATATCATTTACTTTTTGTACCTGCCAGTAAGCCATTCCGGTTTCACCTTTATGTTCTTCTTTTGGAATAAGTGACCAGTCAAGCGTCTGAAATGAGAAGGAAGATATTTTCAATTTACAATTTTTAATTTTCCATTTCAGTTACCCATTTATCCCTTTCATCCGGGCTAAATTTCCATGGAGCGAAATTATTTTCCACATTACTGAACATGGCAGCCCATTCCTGTGGCGAATTACTTTCTTCCATTACCAGGTAACGGCGGAGTTGTATAATTATATCCAGTGGACTTATACTTACAGGGCATTCCTGTACACAGGCATTACAAGTGGTACAGGCCCGGAGCTCTTCTACTGATATATAGTCGTGCAATAATGATTTGCCATCGTCTTTAAATTCTTTATTCGTATTAATATTCTTTCCAATTTCTTCCAGCCTGTCACGGGTATCCATCATAATTTTTCGGGGAGACAGCAATTTGCCTGTTTGATTGGCCGGGCAGGCAGCAGAGCATCTTCCGCATTCCGTGCAACTGTATGCATCCATCAGATTTTTCCAGCTAAGATCCATTACATCCCTGGCGCCGAATTTTTGTGGGGCAGGTTGTTCACCAGTGGGGGCCAGTTCCGGCTGCATAGCATACAACACTTCCTTTTGTATGGAAGGCATATTATCCATTTCTCCCATTGGCTTTAGCCGGGCATAGTATGCATTGGGGAATGCCAGCACAATATGCAGATGCTTGGAATAGGGCAGGTAATTGAGAAAAGCAAAGATGCCAACGATATGCAGCCACCAGCTTCCTCTTTCTACCAATTGAAGCCCACTGTCACTCATTCCGTTCAAAAGAGGCTGAAGGTATTGAGAAATAATAAAGTTGCCTGTAGGATGGGCTGCGTAATGCTCCACACCCCTGGTTTGTAATAATGTATCACTGGCATTGAGTAAGAGAAAAAGTGACATCAGCACTATTTCCGTAATAAGAATATAATTGGCATCACTCCTGGGCCAGCCATCGAGATCTTTACTTATAAATCGTTTCAGTTTGATGATATTTCTCCTGACAAGGAAAATAATACAGGCCACTAATACGAGTAAGGCCAGTACTTCAAATGCATTGATAAGAAAACTATAAAAACTGCCTAATGGTGCAGCAAACAAACGGTGTTTGCCTGTAATGCCATCCAGCACAATCTCCAATACCTCAATATTAATTATGATGAAACCCGCATATACAAAAAAGTGCATGACAGCCACGAGAGGATTGCGAAACATTTTTTTCTGACCAAATGCCAGCAATAACAAATTTTTCCATCGTTCAGAGGAATTGTCATTCAGGTTTTCATCCCTTCCCAGTTTAATATTCCTGCTTATTTCTTTTACTTTTCTGGAAAAGAAAAAGATAGCAACAGCACTGAGGAGAACGAATAATAGTTGTTGAACAATTTGCATAGCAGTCAATTCAACTGCTAATTTACGGGTTGCCGCTATGAATTGATGCGAATTGTTTAAAAAATGACAGGTAACAGTTGGCTTAATCAGTAAGCACAATAGCGATTTCTTTGCTGGCCTGGTAACCGGCTTTGTCTGTTACAGTAATCTTAATGGTAGCATTCACTGTTGAACTGATACCGGCAACTGTCCAGTTCCAGTTCAGATCAAAGTAGGTAACATTTCCGGTTGATTGATTCTGCTGATACATCACTGCATTAGTGCTGTTATTCTTTATCTCAATCCTGGCAGAAGCGAGTACATTATTATCAGTTACATTACCCCTTACCTGAATTGTACTTCCATTGATATAAGTTACGCCGGCAGTAGGCTCAGTAATAGTTATATTGGCCGGCAGATCAGCAGGGGGAGCATTATTTTCATCTTTACTGCAACCGGTCATTAAAAAAAGGACAGGAAGAGTTGTTGCCAGCAGAAATAACTTTTTCATATATTTTAAAATTCATTAATGCCCTAAAACCGGAAAAGCTAATTTACGGCAAATCAGTTAAATCATCAGAAATGCAGTGCATTCACGCTGAACTTTCCATTGGAAAACTCCAGGGAGGGAGCGGGGAATTTAAAAGCACTAAGTACCGTAAGTATAAATTTGATTCCTTTCTTATTAGTCTTTATTTTGCTAAGGTCGATATCCGGAGCCAGGTACCACTGACGGTAACGTTTTATATCTCTTCTGTCGAATAGTATAGTTCCGTTTTCGTCTGTTGCAATATTCTCTTCGCCGCCAAACATACCTTCTGCTCCATATCCTACAGATATACTCAGCCATTCAGGTAGTTTAGTTTTTGGGAAAAAAGATTTCAGGTTGACGCTTGCCCAGTAGGTCTGGCCGTTATAATCCT
>CAZTKV010000255.1:0-1631 GCA_964614285.1 uncultured Chitinophaga sp.
CAGCTTAACTTCAGAGATGATGTTTACAAGCATGATGCTGACCTGGTAAAGAAAATGTTTACAGAAATACCTTCATCATAGCAAATTGACCCGGATACAGGAAATTAAACGAGAATAAAGACGTCATTTTTACCGTTCATACAAGTATTCATTCGCTGATAATTTGCAGGCAGCATTTTCTGCATTTCAAATGCCTTAACCATACCGGCTGTACTAAACTAAAACAAAATGTTATATGGTACGGTATATTATGTCCTTTTCAGTGCCGTTTGACAGGCAAAAATCTGCACAAAAAATAATTGATCTATATTTTGATTCCCTGTCAAAAAACGGACCTGGCGGTATGCGAAGCCAGTGTTATGCTGATAATGATAATGAATGCAGGTTTGTACATCTCAAAAGCTTTAAAAAAGAGTCTATCGCTAATCATCACTTTAAATCCGCCACTTTCAGGGAGTACATACTACAATTAGAAAGTCTTTGTGGAAACAGGCTCTCATTCTCAAGGCTCATGCAACAGCAAACATTTGAATCAATATATTGATGCCGCTCCGGCTATGTAAATGCTGCTTCGAAGAAAAAAACCACTAAATTTATCTTTTCGAAGCAAACCAACTAACCATGCACAGAGTCATCATACCCGTTGACTTTTCAGAAACCTCATTGAATGCGGCCCGCTATACGGCAAAGATGCTGGCTGGCAAGGAAGATACCCAGGCTGTACTATATCATAACTATGATACCCATGATGACTATGATATCTGCCAGAATTACCAGGAAAGCCTGAAAAAAGAATTTTATAAGGCCGGAGTGAAGAGTGTAGAATGTGAAAATGAAATGGGTGGCGACCTCATCGAAAATATATCACGGCTGGCACACAGTATAAGGGCTTCACTCGTTGTAATGGGTATAACAGGAAAATCAGCCATCCGACAGGTAATGTTTGGCAGTAACACCTTAAAACTGATCGACAAAAACCTTTATCCTGTAATGATAATTCCACCTGATGCCGTATATAAAGGGGTAGTAAATGTTGCTTTTGCAACAGATTTCAAAAACGTAGAATTGAGTACCCCCTCCCAATTAATAGATTCTGTACTCAGTTTGTTCAATCCGAAAATGCATATTGTACATGTAACCAAAGAGCAGGTTTCAGTTTTAACCCCGGATATGCTGAGCGAAAAAGAAAAACTGGAAACCATGTTTCATCATTTCCAAAAAGAATTTCATTTTATTGCTAGTCATGATTTTTATGAAGCATTGGATAAGTTTATTAACGGTCATAATATAGATATACTCGTAACTGTACCCAAGCACCAGAGTAATTCATCTTCCCTTTTCAAATCAACACATACAAAACGATTAGCCTATCATAGTCATATTCCCATTCTGGCGGCGCATCAATAATTTAACCCGCCTCAATTCCCTATAGTCAACAATATTTGTAACTTTATAGGATTCCCGCAAACAAAAACCGACAAAATGCAAACCGTTATAGTTCCTGTTGATTTTTCAGAGACCTCAGTTAATGCAGCCCGTTATGCCATGAAATTACTTACGGGCCACTATGGCGTAAATATGATACTGCATCATGTATACGAAAAAACAGACGGGGCATCAGAAGCAAGTCA
>CAZTKV010000255.1:1731-3341 GCA_964614285.1 uncultured Chitinophaga sp.
ATTATTCCGCCTGATTGCACCTATAACGAAATAAAAAATGTACTCCTTACATCAGATTTTAAAAATGTAAATGCCAATACCCCCTCTGTTCCGATAAAAAAAGTATTAAAACCTTTTCATCCAAGCCTTCACATCATGAATGTGAATAGCGAACATTATGTCGCTATTACAGAAGAATACCAGGCTGAGAAAGACACATTAAATGAAATGTTTGCGGAATTTAGTCCCCATTTCTATTTCCTTGGTTTATACAATGTTGATGAAGCCATTAACCAGTTTGCCTCAGATAAGAAAATTGACCTTATCATTATTATTCACAAGGAGCAAACCCTTTTCTCAAAACTCTTTGTAAAAAGCCATACAAAGAAACTGGCCTATGAAAGCAATATCCCCGTCTTAGCCGTTCATGAATAAGCTTTTATGACTGTAAAAACAGTACTTGACGGCCAGCAGACTAATGGTTATCTTTGTTATACATCTTTATGAAGCGCTTTCAGAAATTACGTACTTGTATTCACACTTTTGCAGAGCAATCGCTGCCTGCAAATTTCTATATCCCGGATTAATGCCGGGCCTATCTGCTTAGTAACCCATTATCATCAGCCGGTTTTCCCGGAAAACACTATTCAACTGTTGCCAGTATGAAAAATATTAAACTAATTGAAGTTCCTTCAGAAATAGGTGCCGGTACCCGCGGTGCCAGTCTTGGAATTGATGCCATAAAAATTGCCGCTCTTGATTTCATGAGCAATTTTTTTATCCATTTCCCATCTGAAAAAATTCAGACCGAAAATAAACTCCTGTATGAGCCAATCGAATCCCCTTATGCTAAAAGGATAAAGGGAATTGCTGCTATATATGAAAGAGTGAGCAAAGCGGTGTCTGATTCCATGAAGAATAACTTCTTTCCGGTTGTCATAAGTGGTGACCATAGCACTGCTGGCGCCACTATTGCCGGCATCAAAATGGCAAAACCAAAGAGTAAACTAGGTGTAATATGGATTGATGCACATGCAGATCTGCATACTCCTTATACGACGCCTTCCGGCAATGTACATGGTATGCCAATGTCGGTATCCATCAATAAAAATAACGAGGATTGCGCCGTACATGATATTGACGAGGAAACTGCAAAACATTGGAATTACCTGAAAAATATAGGTAAGATTGCACCAAAAGTTCTTCCGGAAGATGTGGTGTTTATTTCATTACGGGACTATGAAAAGGAAGAAAAACATCTTATTGAAAAGTATGATATGAAAGTTATCACAACAAAGGAGGTTCGTAGTAAAGGAGCTGAGAATGTTGTAAGAGCGGTCCTTCGCTATTTATCCGATTGTACAGATATATACATCTCTTTTGATGTAGACAGTCTTGACTCATCGATCTCTAAAGGCACCGGCACTCCGGTAAGTAACGGGCTTAAAGAAAGAGAAGCTGAAGATCTTATAAGTAAATTTATGCAGAACCGGAAAGTTTGCTGTTTTGAAATAACAGAAGTAAACCCGACACTTGATAAAGAAAACCTGATGGCAGAAATTGCTTTTAATATATTGCAGCGAAGTGTGAATGTTCTGATGATGAATTAATGTATTTATATAATGACAAAT
>CAZTKV010000256.1:0-2125 GCA_964614285.1 uncultured Chitinophaga sp.
TTTTTAATGTTGTTCCTTGCTGTCTCATTGGGGTTTTATGCGGAGAACACCCGGGAAACTATTCTTCACAAAAAAGAAGTGAAGACGCAGTTGAACTCCATGATATCCGATCTTCAATCGGATATCACTCTTTTTGATTCAGTAACGGACCGCAATAGTTATGGTGCGCTGATGGCCGATTCACTGGTTGAGATGCTACACTCGGATATTACAAATACCACTGATATTTATTTTGCTGCCAGAATTGTTACTGCCAATCTTGGGTATTACTATACCAACTCAAAGTCTTTTGAGCAGCTTAAGACTGCAGGCTTGCTCCGATATATAAAGGACAAAGAATTGCTGGATAGTATCGGTACTTATTATGCATCCTTTCAATGGCTGGGCAATCAAATAGACTTGCTTCGTCTGAAAATGGATGAAGTTCACAAAGGAAATACCCGGTTGTTTGATAGTTATGTTTTTCAGCAAATGACGATGAATATAAAAATTATGGCTATTAGTGGTTTGGGGGGTCAAAGAACAACTATCAGCAAACCGTTGGTAAAACCATCCCTGCTTTCTGCTGATGTAAAGGACATAAACACCGTATCGCTGAACTATCATTACTATTCCACTACCATTAAGTTTTATATCCGTAATGCCATTGCCCTTCAAAACCGGGCAAAAGGGCTTATTGAAATGATAAAAAAGGAATACAGGTTTAAGTAAAAAAAAAATTATGGAAGTACACCACCACTCTCATACTGCAAGAAAAAAATGGACACATTATTTCTGGGAGTTTTTAATGTTGTTCCTTGCTGTGTTCGCTGGCTTTCTTGCAGAAAATGAAAGGGAACATTTTATTGAGCATAAGAGGGAGAAAAAACTGGTAAAAGAAATGGTGGAGGATTTAAAGAAAGATACTGTTTACCTGAACTTATGTGTAAACAGGTTTATTCCGAATCACCTCATCCTGCTTGATTCGGCCATCAGGCTTCTTAGTGAACCGGGCCATGAAAAAGACAGGGAAACCTACCAGGCTTTTTTAACAGCAACCGAATGGAACTATAACTATGTGCCTACCGAACGTACTTTGTCCCAGTTTCGCAGCTATGGATACCGTCTTATCAGGAGTGCTGTTGTGGCCGACCGGTTAAGCGAACTTGAAATAATAAATAAAGTGTATTATGGAATCAACGATTATGTTCATGCCCTGCAAAATGAAATTGATGAATCAGCATCTATAATTGCTGATAAAGCGATTGTGAGCAAATTATTTATTACCGATTATCCTTTCCCTGATGATGTATCGGTTGATCTTGCCGCAGTGCCCGAAGGAGCAGTAATTAATAAAACCAGCTCTGATCTTCCATCATTTATTTCCAGGTTAAAAAAATACAATTATTATCTGGGTACTACCCTGCGGGGCGATTATATAAGAATTTTAAAATTTCAATCGGCCACTATAAACATTTTAAAAGAGGCATATCACCTGAAATAAAATTTCAATGCAACAATCATTAACCTCCAACCAAAGAAGAATTGAATCCATCGACATTGTCCGTGGCCTAGCTATGGTCATTATGGCACTGGATCATGTCCGGGATTATTTTCATATCGGTGCCAACCTGGATGACCCACTGAACCTGGCCACCACAAGCCCCGCTTTATATTTTACAAGATGGATCACCCATTTCTGCGCCCCGGTCTTTGTCTTTTTATCGGGCACTTCCATTTACCTGCAAAGTCTCAGGAAAACTAAAAAAGAGCTGGGTGTTTTCCTGCTGAAAAGGGGGCTGTGGCTCATTATTGCTGAATGGACCATTATCGCCTTTGCCTGGACCTTTAATACCAATTTCAATTTCATTCCTTTCCAGGTTATCTGGGCTATCGGTATCAGTATGTTTATATTGGGCTTGCTGATACTCGCCAGGCTTCCATACAAAATAATTCTTGGGCTTGGTATTGTTCTCGTTGCCGGGCATAACCTGCTGGATATCCCAGAGTCTACAGCTGGTTTTCAACCAACTTTTATATGGGATTTGCTGCATCATGGTGTTTTTACACCTTATCAAATAACCAGTAATCATTTCGCTATACTTGTTTACCCCTTCCCCGCATGGACAGGACTGATGATGCTGGG
>CAZTKV010000256.1:2225-3340 GCA_964614285.1 uncultured Chitinophaga sp.
ATCAAAAACTGGTTTACCCGTTTCATGATCATATTTGGCCGCACAGCTTTTTTCTACTATATCCTGCATATTTATCTTATTCACCTGCTGGCAGCCATTTTCTTTTTTGCGAGAGGACATTCTTTTGCAGATGCTAAAAATGTGGGGCAGCAATTTCCTTTTATGTATGTGGCGCCGGGTGAAGGATACGGGTTACTTGTCGTCTACGGAGTTTGGATTGCTGTAATAATCATATTATATCCTCTCTGCAAAAAATATGACCGGTATAAAACAGCACATAAAGAAAAATGGTGGCTGAGTTATTTATAAAGAAATAAAATGAAAAATAAAAAAACGGGGCTTTTAACGCCCCTCTTATGTTGTTCATTTGTACTTGCGGCCCAGGTACAGGTAAGCAAAGAACCACGGCATAAAAAAACTTTGGAAAATAAATATGTCCGGCTGCTGGATGTGAATATAGAACCGGGGGATACCAGTTTATTTCATATTCATTCGACACCGTCGGTGTTTGTACATTTTACTACAACGGTTGTATGCTCACAAATAAAAGACAAGGAATGGGTAACGGCTAAAAATACAGCAGGCAATGCCTGGTACAGGTCATTTCTTAATGATACATTGGTGCACCGGGTGAGTAATTGTGATACTGTCCCTTTTCATGTAACTGATGTTGAGCTGCTTTCTCCTTACAATTCAGCTAAAAAATTACAACCTCTGCCATTCATCGTATTGTTTGAAAACGAAAAAGTAACTGCTTACCGGCTAACTGCAGCAGCGTTCAATAATCAAATCATTAAAGGCCGGGGCCCAATGATTGCAGAACTGGTAACTGGCAGCGAAGTAAAACTTCATAACAAAAATGGTAAAGAACTCTCACGGTTGAGAGCAGGAAAGTATGTATACATAAAACCAGGCACAGCTTTTTACTTTTCCGCAACCGGAGATGCAACAATAAATATGGTGCTGTTTGAAATTAAATAGTGTTCATCACCTCACCGGAGTTTAAAACCCGGTGGTAAAAAATAAAGTATGATAAATAAATCTGTGCGGACTACTTCCCTGCTTGCAGTACTGTTTTGCATTTGCATTAACTCAACTGCACAAACAACTATTGA
>CAZTKV010000257.1:0-1846 GCA_964614285.1 uncultured Chitinophaga sp.
ATATTACTGATACGGCAAGAGCTTGGATATATAAACAAAGCCCCGAACGTTTTGATGATGAAAAAAGAATTCAGCGGATCCGCTCTGGTCAATTAATCGATGTGTGGCTGCAGGCCGATAAACCTGTTGCTGACAGCGTCAAAAAGAATACAGAACTATAACAACCAACCGGTTAATTTATGCAAATAATCACAGTAGAAGAATTAAAGGCACGTATCGATGCCGGCGAAAAGCTAAATCTAATTGACTGCCGGGAACCGCATGAATATGCAGAATATAATATAGGCGCAAAACTTATTCCGCTTGGGCAAATACAGGCTATGCAGATTGATGAGATTGAAAATCTAAAGGAAGAGGAGGTGCTGATCCATTGCCGCAGTGGCCAACGTAGTATGGTGGCTTGTATGTTTTTGGAAACCCTTGGGTTTAAGAATACTAAAAATGTGGCAGGAGGTGTTTTAGCCTGGCAGGAAAAATTTGGGAAATAGTTACTTAATTAAGAAGGCCGGTTTCAGAACCGGCCTTCTTGGTAAAATACGAATATTTACAGCCTGATATTAAGACCAATCATAAAGTTAATACCTGCCATTGGGAAATAATAGTTCTCGGTAATGGTTTCTCCTCCCCAGATATAACTATAGGTATAGCCGTTTGGCTCATATTTCTTGTTCAAAATGTTATTGACCTGGCCAATTAGGGTTACTTCTTTCAGCCACTTCATTTTAATTGTATGAATTGCCCTTACATCTTGTACAAAAAATGCATTTAGCATCCTGCTTTTATTACTGGTATTATCAAGAAATTGCTTGCCGACATATTTACTCAGGAAACTAAGTTCTGTATTTTTAAAAGGTAACATATTCAGTGTGGCGGCGCTTACAATAGCTGGAGAATAGGCTATATCCGATAAAGAGTAAGTATTTTGTTTTTGAGTACCATTGTCATAATCATCGATATATTCGTTGAAGTCCAATATCTTATTCCGGCTGAAAGTAATATTAGCAACAGCATTCAGCCATGTATTGAATTTTATTCCTCCCTGCAGTTCAATACCTGCTCTGTAACTTCTGGCAATATTTGTTCTTGTATAGGCCCCCACATCATTTATTTTTCCTGTAAGCACCAGTTGATTTTTATAATTCATAAAATACAATGTGGCTGCCCAGTTGAACTGATTTGTTTTTTTTTCTATTCCAAACTCTATATCATTAAGTCTTTCCGCTTTTGGCTGTTGGGTGATGCCCGCTTCAAAATCATCACGGTTTGGTTCTTTATTTGCTATACTGTACGATAGATATCCTTTCCAACCTTTGTTAGTGTAGCTGATACCTGCTTTTGGGTTAAAGAAATTATAGCCGTTATCTGTTTTCAGTGAGGGGTTATCTCTGAATCCTTCAATATTATATTTTACATGCCTGAATTGCAGATCATAAAATAAGCTCCATTTATTGACGAATTGTGTTTGTTCTTTCAGGTAAATTGTAAAATCGGTTTTTAATGCATCAAGATTATACCAGGTGTCAATCCCGGTCAGACCGTTTGATGCCCAGGGCACTTTACCAAAATGATTTCCATCATAGCGGGTGATGCCACCACCCAAAGTAGCTTGCGTTTTCCCATCTTTATAATGAAGAGAGAATATGTTGCCATAAAAATTATTATCCAGCCATAGTTGCCTGATAAAATCTGAATTGAATATAGTATCAGCTCCATTAACAGGATATGTCATTCCATATTTTGCATAATCCTCATCTGCTTTGTATTGTTCATAATAGCCCTTCCCTTTTGTCAGAAAAACTGCCGTATTGAAAGTCAATCTCTTTCCGATTGTTTGATTATAAAATAA
>CAZTKV010000257.1:1946-3304 GCA_964614285.1 uncultured Chitinophaga sp.
TTAAATGAACCGAAGCTATTGTTAAGTTCAGTGTATCCTTCTTTATTCAACTCGTTTGTACTGAAATTAATGCTGGCGCCAAAAGCTCCTGCACCGTTGGATGAAGTACCGACACCCCGTTGCACCTGTATACTTCCTGTGGAAGACGAGAAGTCAGGTAAGTCGACAAAGAAAGTTCCCTGGCTTTCTGCATCATTGTACGGAATTCCATTGAGCGTTACATTAATCCTTGTTGCATCAGTACCACGGATACGGATACCAGTATATCCGATACCATTTCCCGCATCAGAGTTAATGACCACTGAGGGTGTTTGGTTCAGCAAAAAAGGGATATCCTGTCCAAGGTTTGATTTCGTAATTTCCTTTTTTGAGAGATTCGTTTTAGTGAATGGTGCATTTTCGCCAGTCCGGACAGCTTTTACCTCCACAGGAGATAAAGTGTAAAAGCTGTCTTTAGTTTCTTCCTTTTGCTGTGCGATGGAATTTAAGGCTGATAAATATAAACAGCCGTAGATAATAATCCTCTTCATTTTTTTACATTTAATCGTTAAAAAATAAGAGGGAAACGCTGTTGGAGAAAGGACATATCTCAACTCCTTCCCTTCGCAGGCATTACCCTGACCAGGTTCTACGGGTATAATCTCAGATTCCGGCCATAGGCCGAAAACACCCCGGGGAAACCTGCCTGCCGTCAGGCAGGCATTGAAAATCAAAGCCTTCTGGTTAGAAGACTAAGAACTGATACAAAAATAGGAAGAAATTATTTATGCGATGTAACATTTCTACGCTGTTCTTCGTATCACTCTTAAACCATAGTTTATGAAGAAGATATTATTATCACTTTTAGTGCTAGTCGGCACCAGTTCATTTCTTTTGGCACAAAAAACAATTAATGATGCCAATGCAGAAAAAAGGGATGTAAGTGGATTTCACGGTATTGATGTGGCAACGGGTATTCATTTAATTCTGACGGAAGGGAATTCTGAGGAAGTAGCAGTTAGTGCCGCAACTGTTGAATTCCGGAACAGAATTGTTACCAAGGTGGAAGGCGGCATTCTTAAAATCCATTATGACAGTAAAACAGGAGCAATTAATAAAAGAAAAGAAAGTAAGGATTTAAAAGCATATGTGTCATACAAGATGCTTGATCGATTACATGTAACAACTGGTGCTGAAGTTGAAATAAATGGGGTACTTAAGTCCTCTTCTTTTGAACTTAAAGCAAATACCGGGGGATTGGTAAATGGAAAAGTAGATATTAGTTCTCTTAAGATAAGTCAAAATACAGGCTCTAAAATTACGCTTACAGGAAAAGCTGAAAAGCTTGACATTGATGGTGATACTGGCAGCAAATTCAA
>CAZTKV010000258.1:0-3302 GCA_964614285.1 uncultured Chitinophaga sp.
GCCCTGTCATAACTACCATGCTAACCACACCGGCAATCAAAGTAGACCGCCATCCTGGAATAAAAGCTGTCAGTATAATAAAAAGCAGCATGCCGCTTACTGCCAGTTCATAATCTTTAAACAAAAAAGCAAGTGTTATGGCAAATCCAAAAACAAAGATTGCCCATGCAATTATTATACGACTATTCAGATTACCCATCGGGTTAATAAATTGTACGACAAAGTAAGTACAAAATGGAGTGAAAAGGCAATTGCAGGTTAATGCCGTTCCAAAAGTTCTTTTTCCATAGCTATTGCTTTGGGAAATAATATGTCATTTTCAAGGTGCAAATGCTGAACAAGATCATCGTCCAGTTCTTTTAAAAGCGAATAAGAAAGAGTATGGCTTGTGCAAGCAGCTTCTGGCGCCGTGTAGTTATTGGTAAGTCTTCGAAGCTGATGCAATGTTTTCTCCAGAATTTCATGTTCATGATGCATGATATCTTCTACAGGTTTTCGCAGGGTCCGTACCAGCAGTCTCGCATAGGGTTCTTTGCTCTGATAAGCATGTGCGATTTGCCGTATGTATGGAAAGATGATCTCTTCTTCCTGGAGCAAATGCGGAATCATGGTTTTATCTAAAAAGTTGACATGACTCTCGACCTCTGCCAGGTATGGGTATTTTTTCAGGTGCTCGGCTACAAATTTCCCCAGTTGCTCTTTTATAGAAGGTAATGATTGACGCAGGTATTCATGATGAATATTGACAATATAATCTGTCAAAAAATCAATTTTCCATGTTTCGAAAGGGAGATAGCCGGGAATGCTGATAACCCTGCTGGCCTGTCTTAATTCTTTTAAGATATTATCCAGGTCCAGGTCTTTTGTCTCGCAAACCATTTTGAGTGGCCACCTGCCCCCGCAACAAAACTCTATCCCGTACTTCCTAAATACAGTGGCTGTACGGTAATGCTGTTTCACAATATCTGCAGCACAGGAATTCTCACTAATAAGGGTAGAATGGGTCAGCTTCATATTTTCACTTTCGCGGGCAAAATAGCAATATGCCTGCCCGTAAAACCTGATTTTAATCAATATGCACAGTAAAAAAGGTTAATGATATCTTTTTTGCGGGAATTAATGGAAAAAACCAACTGACTTATATCATTTGCCGGCATGACAATTGTCACTTTACCGGTATCGGGGGCTCTGTACTTTTGATTCAGAGGTGAAAAAATACACTTAAAATGTGGCTCATGAAAATGAGCTATCGTTGGTTTTTGTTTCAATGTCAACCCCCGGTTCTCCGGGGGTTTCTATTTTTGTTTGCATTAACTTTAGACTATGAGATTTTGCGTTATCGTGTTCTTATTTTTTTCTTTCTTTTCGGCCTGTTCAGATAAAAATGAAACAGCAAAAGATAATGAACTACCGGTAGTCATCATTAACAATCCGGTTAATAACCAGGTATTCACCAATGGGCAGTTGATAAATATTAGCGGGAGTATTACTGATAACGTTTACATAGCTGAAGTACATATTCATGTAAGCAATATAAATACAGGGGCCCTGATCATGGATGTTCACCAATATCCCGGCAGCAACAATACGACTTTCAATCAGTCATTAACGGCGGTATCGGGAGTTAATTATAAGATACAGGTGATTGCAAAAGACCGGGCTGTAAATGAAGGGCGCAGCACCGTTGATGTTTCCTGCAACTAAGCAGTTCCTATCTTTGCCACATGCACATAGATATTCTTTCTGTTCTTCCGGAATTACTCGAAAGTCCTTTTCAGCACAGTATGATGAAAAGGGCACAGGATAAAGGACTCTTGAATATTCAGGTTCATCACCTGCGCAAATGGGCTGTGAATGAGTATGGGCAAATAGACGATTACCAATATGGAGGTGGTGCCGGTATGGTAATGATGTGCGAACCATTGGCAAAAGCTATTGATGAACTGTCTCAAAGCCGGAAATATGACGAAATAATTTATATGACACCCGATGGAAAAACTTTCGATCAGAAAATGGCCAATGCTTTTTCATTGAAAGAGAATCTCCTGATCATCTGCGGTCATTATAAAGGCATCGATGAAAGAATAAGAGAACACTATGTAACCAAAGAAATTTCCATTGGCGATTTTGTATTAAGCGGAGGAGAAATACCTGCAGCGCTGTTGGTAGATGCTATCGGCAGGCTGATACCCGGTGTATTGAATGATGAAACCTCCGCACTTACTGATTCCTTCCAGGATAATTTATTAGCCCCTCCTGTATATACAAGGCCTGTTGATTTCCGCGGCTGGAAGGTTCCTGATATATTGATGAGTGGCAACCATAAACTAATAGACGAATGGCGGCATGAACAATCCATTCAGCGAACCAAAGACAGGAGACCTGATCTTCTAAAAGGTTTGTAACACTTATTTATCTTACTTTTAATAAGTTATTATTGTTGCCATTTAAAGTAAGAAAATGATACGTTATTATCTTCCGCCTGTTATTTCAATCTTCACACTGAGTATAGTTATTTCCTGTTCCACACAAAAAAAGATTGCAGCTACACCAGCCACTTCAGGTGCAACAGGTGTAATGAAAGAATTCAGGGCTGCCTGGATTGCTACTGTAGCTAATATCAACTGGCCGAGCAAACCCGGACTAAGTACGGAAGAACAAAAAAAAGAAGCTGTTGAATTGCTTGATTTTTTGCAGAAGCATAATTTCAATGCCGCCATCCTGCAGGTGAGGCCTCAATGTGATGCATTATACAAAAGCGAACTGGAACCATGGTCTTATTATCTTACCGGCAAACAGGGGCAAGCCCCGTCACCTAACTATGATCCTCTCGAATTCTGGGTAGAGGAAGCACATAACAGAGGTATTGAATTACATGTGTGGCTCAATCCTTACCGGGCACACCATAAAGATGGAAAAGAGATCACTGAACATTCCATTGTGAAGAAAAGACCTGAACTGGCGCTTTATCTCAAAGAAGGCTATTGGTGGCTGGATCCTGCACAAAAGGGAACGCAGGATCACTCCACTGCTGTAGTGATAGACCTGGTAAACAGGTATGATATAGATGGTGTTCATTTTGATGATTACTTCTATCCCTATCCGTCTTATAACCTTGGTGCAGATTTTCCTGATTCTGCCAGTTGGAATGCCTATCAGCAGGCGGGCGGTAAATTATCAAGAGGTGATTGGCGCAGAGAAGCCGTTAATGTGTTTATTAAAAGTTTATATAGTAAGATCAAAGCAACAAAACCCTATGTAAAATTTGGCCTTAGTCCCTTTGGTATCTGGCGGCCTGGTTA
>CAZTKV010000259.1:0-3258 GCA_964614285.1 uncultured Chitinophaga sp.
GCCGATACTCCATGTATAGGCTTCCAGGATGGAATAAATAGTGAGACCAAGCCCCAGGGGAAATATCCAGTAATAATATACCACCAATAAAGGTGAATTGGTTCCGTATTTCTGTATAACAAGATCTTTCAGTAACCACCCGGCGATCATTACAAGTATAAAACCAATTAGCCCGGTAAGTAAGGCCCATGATAACATATCATTTCTTCGTTCAGGCAGATGGTCTTTATAGTAGGGATAAAATTTATAGATATAGGAAGGCATTGCAAAACTTGCAAAAGTGCTCATCATAGTGGCAATAGCAATGAAAACAGTAGTGAGGCCATACTGAGCCTCTGTGAAAAGCCCTTCTTTAGTGAAGAAATAAACATTTAATAATCCGACAGCAAAACCAATATAAATAACCAATGATGAAATAATGCTTTGCCGGCGGATATTACTCATTTGGTAAAGGTAATGGTCAATAATGAATGGTCAATGGCTGTTGTTGTTGAAAAATGTCTATTGTACTTTTTTTAAAGAGATGTAGAGGTTTTTATTGTAATCATTTATTTCATACTTCAATGGCAGATCGGTTTCCTGCCATTCTGTTTTTGGAAGGACAGAAAATGCCTTACCAGTACCAATGGTCAAAGGCATATTAAATCCATCGACACAATTTGCCCATCGGTAAACCAATTTTCTGCCATTTATCCTGTACTCCAAAACCGGAATCTTTATTGTACGCAGGTATTGGTCAAATATTTTGGACAAGTCTTTACCTGATACCCGGGAAAAGTATTCCTCTACATCTTTTGAGTCAACTGTTTTATGATAGAAATCTTTGTTCATGCCCCTCATTATTTCCCTGAAAACTGTATCATCATTTATTACCTGCCTTATGGTATGTAAAAGAGCAGCCCCTTTATTATACATATCTCCGCTCCCTTCCTGGTTCACTCCGTAAGGACCTATAAGTGGGATGTCATTATTTATTTTTTGCCTTATGCCCTGCAGGTATTCATCAGCTGCCTGTTTGCCATAGTGATATTCGGTAAACAGCACTTCTGAATACATGGTGAAGCCTTCATGCACCCACATATCAGCAATATCATTGGTGGTAATATTATTGGCAAACCATTCGTGGCCGCTTTCATGAACAATGATATAATCCCACTTCTTACCCCAGCCACTTCCTGACAGATCCATACCAAGATATCCATCAAGGTAGTAATTACCGTATGCAATAGCACTCTGGTGTTCCATACCTAAATGGGAAGATTCAACTATTTTAAATCCATCATCGTAGAAGGGGTAGGGACCAAACCAGTATTCAAAAGCTTCAAGCATTCTTTTAACATCACGGCCAAACTGTTTTTTTGACTTTTCCAGATTGTAGTCTAATACCCAATAATCCAGGGTAAGATTTTTTTCTGTTTCTCCGATGTATTTGTCAGACCAGTGTTCGTATTTACCGATATAAGGAACAATGTTGTAATTGTTAATCGGGTTTTTTACAGCCCAACCATAAAGGGTGAAGCCATCATTCTGCTTATCTTTTAATAATAATTTCCCGTTAGCCACAGCTACCAGGCTATCCGGAACTTTTACTTGTAACATAGCCCCGTTATCAGGTTCATCACTTTGATGGTCTTTGCAGGGAAACCAGACACTGGCTCCCAGCCCCTGGCAGGCCACCGTCATCCAGGGCCGTCCTTTCGCATCTTTGGCCCATATCCAGCCTCCGTCCCAGGGTGGCCTTGTAGCTTCATGAGGTTTTCCTCTATAACTAATCTTTAACTTGTATCCTTTTTGGGGAGTCAATAGAAGGTTTGTTTTAGAATAAGTAGCCTCAAAGTTGATGTCAGATAAATCGATCCAGTATACACTGCCTTCTCTTTTAAAATCGGATATTTCTTTTCCATCAAGTGTGATACTATCAATAATCAGCGGCTCCTGGAGATCAATTTGCATTGTTTTGCCCGAGCCAGGCTTTAGTATATTAAATCCGATTTCATTCCACCCTTTGATAGTTTTTGAAATATAATCAGGCTCTACAAAAATATTATAGGTGATTACATCCCACCAGTCTCTTCCGGTTCCAATACTTCCTCTTAACGTATCCTGCCGGGTAAAATTTTCTTTGTTGTTCAATGGCTGTGCGCAACTATGTAAGCAAGGGAATAGTGATGTAATAATTATTGATCGGAGAAATAATTTATTCATTCCTGATTGTTTGAATGGTTGTTAACGATACTTTGCTAATTTAGACCGACTGTTGTTAACCCATGAACCGTTTAACAAAATATTTTCCACTTTTTCCCGTCGCACTGGTTTTATTACAATCCTGTTATAACAAACAGGGCCATGAGGGTAATATATTCCATTATAATGAGTTTTCGGGTATTCCCACACTAGATCCCGCATTTGCCAAAAGCCAGGCAACCATGTGGCCTGCACACCAGTTGTTTAACACATTGGTAGAGATTGATGATAACCTTCATATTGTTCCTTCGATAGCCAAAAGCTGGGATATATCTCCTGATCGCACTGTGTATACTTTTCACCTGAGAACTGACGTTTTTTTTCATGATGACGCTGCATTTGCAAATGGGAAAGGCAGAAAGATGATTGCAGCAGATGTTGAATATAGTCTTTACAGAATAATAGACAAGCAGGTTGCCAGCCCTGGTTCATGGATATTTAACAGGAAGGTGGATTCAATACAGCCTTTCAAAGCAATTGACGATTCAACTTTCCAGGTAAAGCTTCTTCGCCCCTATAATCCTATACTGGGTATCTTATCTATGCAGTATTGTTCTGTAGTTCCAAAAGAAGTAGTGACTATGTATGGATCAGATTTTCGTCGTCA
Source organism: uncultured Chitinophaga sp. (assembly GCA_964614285.1). GTDB lineage: Bacteria > Bacteroidota > Bacteroidia > Chitinophagales > Chitinophagaceae > JJ008. The sequence continues at coordinate 2,852 of CAZTKV010000259.1, forward strand.
TCCGGTAGGAACAGGTCCATTCAGATTTGTAGCCTGGGAAGAAGGCCAGGCACTGGTGATGAAAAGAAACGAAAACTATTTTGAGAAAGACAGCGCCGGAAACAGGTTGCCCTATCTTGGTGGGATAAAAGTTACATTTTATGATAGTAAAGCCACTGAATTTTTATTGTTCAGGCAGAAGGAGCTGGAGTTTATCAATGATATTGAAGCTTCTTTCAAAGACGAGGTTCTTACTAAAAGTGGCACATTACGGAAAAGCTGGGAAGGTAAGATCGCTTTGCATACAAGCCCATACCTGAATATTGAATATTTGGGTATCCTGGTTGATTCAACCAATCAGTTACTGAAGAGTTCACCCATGAGATCAGTGAAAATAAGACAGGCTATCAATTATGGATTTGACCGGC
>CAZTKV010000260.1:0-1392 GCA_964614285.1 uncultured Chitinophaga sp.
TTTTCAAAACGTTCCTCATCAGTTGTAATAAGCCCTGCTCTTTTATAACCGGCAAACCGTCGGGCCCAGACAATAGTAAATATATCCGGGTTAAATATCTTGCCTGTTTGATCTGCAACAATTTCAAAAGCCCGTTTTTTCAGGTATTTTTTTCTATCATCAATACCGTAGTCATCTCCGGCCTCCATAAATCTGTATAGCTGTTTATCTGCCCAATAACGCCAGTTTTGAGCATTGGTAATTGAAATGATCGGACAGATATTTTCATGTTTCCCCCACATGGCTCTTGAGACATGTCCATGTAACTGGGAAACTCCATTCGCCAGTTTTGCAAAACGTAAGGCAGCTAATGAATGATTGAACTGATCACTGTCATTCCCATAAAGTTTTTTCACCTCATCGACTGACAGACCACAGAAATAACTCATTTTATGGCACAAGTAAATATCATGTTTTTCATTCCCTGCTTCCTCAGGCGTATGTGTAGTGAAGACCAGCCGCTTCCTTACTTCCTGAATATTATTGCTAAACTTCTTATACAAATAAAAAGCGGATGATAATCCGTGCGCCTCATTAAGATGATAAAGTTCCGGGTTGAAACCAAGCAGGTCAACCAGTTTAGCGCCACCTACTCCCAGCAAAATAAACTGAGCCACTTTGGTAGCTACATTAGCATCATACAACCGATGTGTGATCGTCTGCGACACATAATCATTCTCCGGCAGATCCGTAGACAATAAAAATAAGGGAGCCGTCTTAAATGTTTCCGGGTTCAGGTAAAGAGCTTTTACCCAAACCGGGTGCTCATGAATAGTTATTTGAAACTTAATGCCGGTATCTTCCAGGAAACTATATTGCTTTTCATTCCAGGCTACATCCAGTGTTTGATCCTGGTTGCGCTCCTGGTCATAATAGCCGTATTTCCATAAAATACCAATCCCAATCAGATTTTGCCTCAATTCATAGGCACTTCTTAAATGCGATCCGGCCAAAAAACCAAGACCGCCACTATAAATCTTCAGGGGTTGATGTGTAGCAAATTCCATTGAGAAATAGGCCACTTTCTTACTGTAGCGTTCTTCTACAGGGTACGGAACAGAAAATTTAGTAAAATTCATAATGTGTTCTATTTACACGAAGCTGCAATATAAAGTTTAATCCTGAATTAAACTAAGGCCCTCATTTTCAGGCTTATTTATCCACATGGCCATGTTAAAAAAATAATTAAAGTAAAATTAGAATGTACTCCTTTCAATTTACCTCTTACCAGTCTTTTTAGCTGAAACAGTTTTATTACCTGCTTGTACAGGTTTAATATATTTCTTTCGTGTAAAACTACCATCAAAGGAACAATTCAACCCTCTTCTTGAACCACAACCTTCTTCCTTTAAT
>CAZTKV010000260.1:1492-3248 GCA_964614285.1 uncultured Chitinophaga sp.
TCCGGGACAAATTGTGTAAATACTTTATAACTGATCAATAAAGAATCCTTATCCTTTTTATCCAGTATAGTATCCCCCACATGATAAGAAAGGGTAAGCGGCTGAAAAAAATCAATAAAATCTGCTACTTCAACAGGATCTTCTCCTGAAAGTGATGGTTTTTTCTTTTGTTTACATCCTGCCAGTACTGCTACGCTTAATAATAGCAGCATCGTTTTGTTAAATACAGACATAGGAATTATTCAGGTATCGAAAGTAAGCGTTTCCAAGATCACTGTCAACAGCAGATTTGGAGATAAAAGATATTTAATTTAGATTTATCTAAACCCATTTTTAGTCATGCTGAATTATTCGACCAGTGAAGAGAACTACATTAAAGCCATCTTTCATTTACAAAAACAGGACGGCACAGTAACAACGAATGAACTTGCTAATGAATTAAAGACAAAGCCCGCCTCTGTTACCGACATGATGAAAAAATTAAAAGCTAAGAAACTGTTGAACTATCAGCCCTACCAAGGTTTCAGGCTCAATAATGATGGGACCAAAGTAGCATTGGGCATCATACGACGGCATAGGCTATGGGAGTATTTCCTGGCAGAAAAACTGAAATTTACCTGGGATGAAGTGCATGAAGTAGCAGAAGATCTTGAGCATGTAAGTAATAAAAAACTGATTGATAAACTCGACGAATTTCTCGGCTTCCCTAGAACAGATCCTCACGGTGATCCCATACCTGATGCGAATGGAAAAATTGAGATAAGCAGAAAGATTTGCATTACCGAATTACCGCTGCATACTGTTGCCATCGTAAGCAGTGTTAGTGACCAGTCAAGCGAGATACTTGAACTACTGGAACATAAAAAAATAACTATCGGCACCAAAGTGGAAGTAAAAAAGAAATTTGATTTTGATAAGTCAATGGAGATAAGGATTGGCCGGCAACCTGTGTTTACTATAAGTGATAGGCTGGCACAGAATATTTTTGTGCAGAGCAATTAATAGCACAACAAGATTATTATACTTACAGCTCAGCACTTGCTTTACAGAAAATTTCCTGCAAATGATGATACGAGATATTGCTCTTAATAGTTTTAATGTGCAGGAGCTTTATGTGTCCGGAGCAAATGCTTGAAGCGGCTAAAAGTCTCCGGTTTGATATTGAGATAAGAAGCTAAAAATTTCTGTGGTACTCTTTGCATAAGTTCCGGATTTTTGGTTACAAAATTCAGGAACCTTTCTCTTGGTGTCATTTTCACCAACTGTATCTGCCAACGATCTTTTATTACCATAGAGTATGTAACAATCAAACGACCGAGCCTCTCCATTCGTTGTGAAGAAGCAAATAATTTTTCAGTATCATCATAGGTAATAGACACAACAGTTGTAGGTTCAATAGCCTCAATAAAATATTCAGAAGGAAGGCGGCTATGAAATGATTCCTGGCTGAGCAACATCTGGCCCTCAAAAGATATTTGTGTATTTATTTCATGATGATTCTTCCGATAATACTTACGGGCAAGCCCTTTCACTATAAAGTTGAAATGATTTTCTACTTCCCCGGCTTTTGTTAAAACCTCTTTTTTCCCAAATCTTCTCACCTTACATACTGGTAAAAGATACTTGTTAAACTCTTCTTCTGTGATGTCAGAGAATTTTTGCAAATAGTGGAAGAAAGCCTTGATCGAGTCCATACTGTGATTATACGCCATATAAGTTACAACATTTTTAATTGATTGAAATCAATTCTGAAAAA
>CAZTKV010000261.1:0-3193 GCA_964614285.1 uncultured Chitinophaga sp.
TGGAATAAGCATCCGTGGTATTCCGGGTGATCAGTTTTTCCAGGTCTTCTGTTACAGAATTGAACCGGTCGATCTGTGTTACCTGTTTGCTTCTTAATCCTTCGGTTACAATAGCCAGGTTGGCATCACCCCACACGGTACCGGCATAGCGCATCTTTGTTTTAAACAGCAGTCTGGACATTCCTTTGAACGGGGCTGATAAGGCATACACCGCATCACGGTACTCCACATTTTTTTTGATAAAGCCGCTGTCTAATGGCATACACCAAACGGCGGTAGCCGGTTCATCATCCCTCCATTCAAATGCCCTTGGTACCAGTTGCACATTATCATACCCGGCCGGGGCTGTTTCGGCAGATGGAAGGTCCGCCAGTTCTTTTACTAATTTACCTGTCATATCAGTAATGGCTACTACAGAAGGAAAACCACCGGCAGGTACGGTATAAGAGAATGGTTTTTTTAATGTGCGGACCAGCATATAGTTTTTATCAGGCGACACACTGATCATACTGTAAATGGCAGGCTGACCAATTTTTGTTTCAATGCCGTTCACATTCTTTACCAGTTGTGTAGTGGCATAAAAGGCATAGAGCTGTTCATCATATGGGTTTTTGATAAGGTCCTGGAAAGTAGGACGGGGAGAAGCTTTTCCATAGTTCTCCTGCACCGTAGGACCCGCTGGTACGGCCGGCCTGGCAGGGGCTGCACTGGCAGGTTTTAACGCAGTGCGGTAGAGTAATGTATTATCATCATACCACAGGTAACCACCGGTGATAGTATTGAGCGCCGTCTTATTTACTTTCATTGCTTTTTGTGTGGTCACATCTATTACATAAAGATCAACACGGCTGGCGGTGGTATGAGTGAAAGCGATCTTTTTATTATTGCCACTCCAACTGATGCTGCCGGCGTATAAGGGAGCAGGCAGCCCGGTGATCCTAAATTCTTTTTCCGATTTAATATTCTTTAAATAAAGATTGGTAACGAAATTCTGCCGGCTGGGTGCAAAATTCGCCGGGTTGATGCGAAGACCGGCTATTCTCAATTCAGGCCTGGCCAGTTCTTCTACTGAGGGATAACTGCTGCTTTCCATCAGCAGCATCCAGTCTCCTTTATCATCCACACTTACATTGGGAGGCCGTTTGGCCAGCAGCATATCCGCCACATCTTTGGGTGGTGTTTTATACCCGCCGTTATCCTGCGCAGGTAATATTGTTATAGAGAGGATGAGGGAAAGGCAGAGGAGAAACCGTTTGGTTGACATGCTGTAAGATTTTACAGGAAGAAAGTTACGCCACAAAATGTTCGTTGTGCTATTAATTGTAAAAATCTTATTAAGGTTTCTGCACAGAAAGGAGGTGATTCTGTTTTTCCGTAATACATGAGAAGAAAGCCGGTTATTTCACCGGTTATTACACATACAATACATCTGCAAATTCCGGTTTCTTCTTAAAAACGGCATTGGCAAAGGGACAGAGCGGAATGATCTTTATTCCATGGGTTCTTGCATACTCTACCGCAGTACTTACTAATTGGTAGCCTGTGTTCTGACCCCTGAGTTCATCGCTGACTTCGGTATGTTCAATGATCATCTTTTCATCCGATACCATGGTGTAGACCATTTCGGCCAGGATATTACCCTCCTGCTGTACAAAGAACATCCCTTTACCGCCCACCTGTTTATGTTGTACCAGCATGGTGTATTAATTATGTCATAAATCTAAAAAGAATTTGCCAATGTCATTTTAGCTTTTATATTTGCCTGTAATGAGAAAGCATAACAATACATGGTGGTGGCATACAACTCTTAGGGGGCTGTAATGTCATAACTGTATTTGTACAATTATATTCAGGCCCCGGTTTACTCCGGGGTTTTTTGTTTGGGCACTATGAAAAAAATTGAAATTATAACTACTTGTAAAAAAATACTGGCCGATGTATACACACCGGTTGGTATTTACCTGCGCCTGCGGGACCGTTTCAGGGATACGATATTATTGGAAAGTACAGATCATCATTCGTCGGAGAACAGTTATTCGTTTATCTGCATTAATGCAATCGGCGGAATGGAGATATGTTCCGCTGAAATGGTGGAGAGTAAACTGCCCGGCCGCAATCCTGAAAAATTTGTACTAAAGAATAAGAATGAAGTACCGCAGTTACTGTGGGACTTTATGCAAAAATTTGAGATAAAGAAAGGGGAGACGAAAGAAGAAAAATTTGCACAGGGACTTTTTGGCTATACCACCTATGATGCAGTTGAGTTTTTTGATACAGTAAAACTTACACCTCACACCTCACAACTCACAACTGGTATACCCCTCATGAGATATCGCCTTTACCAGTATGTTATTGCTATTGATCATTTCAAGGATGAATTGTTCATTTGTGAGAATAAAATAAAGGATATTGAAAGTGATCTGGCGGCGGTGGAATCGCTGATAAAAAGCAAAGATGTTCCGGTCTATCCTTTTGCGGCAAAAGGGCAGGAGAGTTCCAACATGACAGATGAGGACTACACGGAAATGGTGAAAAAGGGAATTGCCAGTTGCCACCGGGGTGATGTGTTCCAGATCGTATTGAGCAGAAGATTTCAGCAACAGTTTACAGGCGATGAATTCAATGTGTACAGGGCTTTGCGCAGTATCAATCCTTCTCCATACCTGTTCTTCTTTGATTATGGTGATTATAAGTTGATGGGTTCGTCGCCGGAGGCACAACTGGTGATACAAAATGGAAAAGCAGTGGTGCACCCGATCGCAGGAACATTTAAACGGACAGGAGATGATGAAGCAGATAAAGCAGCAGCAGAGAGATTATTAAAAGATGCCAAGGAAAATGCAGAACATGTAATGCTGGTGGACCTGGCAAGAAATGATCTGAGCCGTTTGTGCGAGGAGGTGACCGTAGCACATTACCGGCAGGTACAATATTTTTCCCATGTCATTCACCTGGTAAGTGAAGTGACCGGAAAAGTAAGAGCAGGGAGTAACCCGTTTGAATTACTGACAAAAACATTCCCTGCAGGAACATTGAGCGGGGCGCCAAAGTTCAAAGCGATGGAGTTGATAGATATATATGAGCCGACAGCTAGAAGTTATTATGGTGGTGCCATCGGCTTTATGGGTTTTGATGGCAGTTGCAACCATGCTATTATGATACGGACTTTTTTAAGCCGGCATAATACATTGAC
>CAZTKV010000262.1:0-3192 GCA_964614285.1 uncultured Chitinophaga sp.
ATCGCATAGAATAAATTTTGGTAAAGGTAATAAGCTATTTATTGGCTTTAAGACGTAAAAGAGGCAATTCGGGACCTTCTCAGCCAAAATATTTTTTGATCGGAAAACATACCCGGTTATGCATCAGGAATAAATGAACTCAAAAAAATTATTCCCTGATAGTTACTCTTAATTAATCATCACAAATATTGAGTGAGCCCTGAAACCCTTTATTCATCAACGTTTCAGCATATAGTAACTATTGTAGTCATCACCAGTATTTCTTTTTCTACTACTGCAATCATAAAAGTTATACAAACCCAATACAAAAAATCAATCGCTTATCCACAGCAATATTTAAAATGTTAATAAAATATTTTGGAAATATTTTTTGGTTAAAGAAAATTATTTTTAATATTGTGTTGGGAAATTTATTTCCCAGTACTTACTAACCCATCCATATATTATCCCTCCGCTTACTACGGAGGGGTTTTTTTTGCTGCTGCATCAACCCTCAAGAGTCAATAAAACAAAAGTTGTTGACAGAATTAACCACCCTTTCTCTAATAATTCTTTTATGCCCTATAAAATAACCAACCGCAGTATAACCAATAATTAAAATACCTTTACACGAAACACAAATCCTGTTCCATGCTTAAATCAATGACCGGTTTCGGAAGAGCCGAAAAAAATGTAGGCGACAAAACTTTCCTGGTAGACATCAAATCCCTAAATGGAAAACAATTTGAACTTCAACTAAAGCTGCCTGGCTTTCTGAAACCATTTGAGTTTGATATCCGCCGGCTGCTTTCTGAAAAATTGGGCAGGGGAAGTGTTGATTGCATGATAAGCCTGAAAGATACTGGTAGTTCCAAGCCGGTTTCCATTAATACAGACCTGGCAAAGGCTTACTATAAACCACTGGCTGAGTTATCAGCTGCACTTGGACTGGATCCTTCTCATATTCTGAGCACACTTGTAAAATTACCTGAAGTCATCACTCCCAGCAGCGACACACTCACTGATAAAGAATGGGAAGAGTTTCAGAGGGTTTTGGAACTGGCTATTGAAAATCTCAATTCCCACCGGTTGGATGAAGGAAAATCCCTGGAAGAAGATTTACTGGTACGTATTAATAATATACTGAAGCAGCAGGAAGAAGTAATAAAATTAGAACCCCTGCGTCAGCAGAAAATCCGGGAAGGTATTACCCGGTTACTGGAAGAAAATGTAGGTAAAGAAAACTATGATGGTAACCGGCTGGAGCAGGAACTTATTTATTACATAGAAAAAATTGACATCAGCGAAGAACAGGTTCGTTTAAAAAATCACTGCGATTATTTCAAATCATTACTGGCAGAAAATGACGAGTCAAAAGGAAAGAAATTATCATTTATTCTCCAGGAAATAGGAAGGGAGATAAATACGACCGGCTCAAAAGCCTATGATTCTACCATCCAGAAATGCGTGGTACTAATGAAAGATGAACTGGAAAAAGCCAAGGAGCAGGTTTTGAATGTATTGTAAAAAACCGTCTCTCTAATATATTTTTGCAGCATGAGAAGGAATCAAAATATTATATGCTGGCTGACAGCCTGCAGTTTGTGGTTTATAACATTCTCTTGTACCACTATCGATCTGTATGAAAAATCAGTTACCATACCTGGTCATAGTTGGAAAAGTGATTACAAACCTTCCTTCACATTTACTATAAAAGACACTTCCTCCCCGTATCTTTTATATTTTGTTTTACGACATAATGACAAATACAGTTTTAATAACCTATATATTAATCTTTACGCCAAACAACCAGGGCAGGATTCGGCCCAATCGGTACGCTATGATTTACCGCTAGCAACAAATGAAAAGGGTTGGCTGGCAAGTGGAATGGATGATATTTATGAACATAGGATACTCCTGACACCAAGGGGGCAGGAGTTTTATTTTAAAAAACCCGGAGATTATACTTTTACCATCGAACAAATAATGCGGGAAGACCCGTTGAAAAACGTACTAAACGCAGGGCTGCGTATTGAAAAGAAATAATAAACCCTTTGCAGTATGCAGGATGAAAACCGGAAAAGATTACGTCGCACTACTTTCATATACTGGACATTACTCTTTTATATCGTTGCAGCATTAGTATGGTGGTTTATCGTTCTTGAAAAGCAAAATCAGCAAATTGCAAAACAGCGGTATATTAATCTTTCTTCACAAACGGACTCATTAACAACAATACGCCTGGCTGAAAAAATGGAAGCCATTAATAATGAGACTGCCCGGAATACAGGTAAATACATAGCAGAAGGAATAACCTTCCTTATTCTTATCCTGATTGGCGCTTCCTTCGTATACCGGTCTGTTAAAAGACAATTCAAGCTTCAGCAACAGCAGCAAAACTTCATGATGGCAGTAACCCATGAACTCAAAACCCCTATTGCTGTTGCCCGGTTAAACTTGGAAACTCTGCAGAAATATACTCTTGACCCTGAAAAACAAAAGAAGCTTATTCGCACCACACTTGATGAAACAACCCGGCTTAATTTTCTGACTAATAACATTCTTGTTTCCTCGCAACTGGAAGCAGAAAGGTACAAATCAGACAAAGAAGAACTGGACCTCTCTGCCTTATTAAAAGATTGTGTGCAGGATTTCAAAAAACGATATCCTGACAGATTATTTAACCAGGAAATTGAGGATGATGCCGATGTAAAAGGAGATCCGTTATTATTGCAAATACTAATCAATAACCTGCTGGAAAATGCCTTAAAATATTCGCCGAAAGAAGGAATCATAACAGCGGTTTTGAAAAAAGATAGTTCGACTCTTCAATTACATATAATAGATGAGGGTCCGGGTATTCCTGATGAAGAAAAGAAAAAGATCTTTTCTAAGTTTTACCGGATAGGTAATGAATCTACCAGAAAAGCACAGGGAACCGGGTTAGGCCTTTACCTTTGTCAAAAAATTGCCAAGGGGCATAATGCCGACATTTCGGTGACAAACAATGCACCCTCAGGCAGTAATTTTGCTGTTATTTTTAAAGTATGAGCGGAGATAAAAAGACATCTATATTACTGGTGGAAGATGAAGAAAACCTTCACGAAGCACTTAAGTTAAACCTGGAACTGGAAGGTTACGAGGTAACTTCTGCATTTGACGGAGCCGCTGCATTAAAAGCTGTTGAAAATGAATATTTCGACCTGATTATCC
>CAZTKV010000263.1:0-3177 GCA_964614285.1 uncultured Chitinophaga sp.
AGGAGGCTATCCGGGTGATAAGGAAATCAGCAAAATGGGAACCGGCGATACAGAATGGTCACCAGGTAAAGGCTTATAGGAAACAAATGATAACTTTTATTGTGGAAGGGGATGAATAATCAGGTACTTCAGGATGACCGGCCGATTTTCAGGCCGGTCTCTTTCTTTTGAAAATATTTTTTGAAAGATATTTATCCTTTTAACGAATTATATACTATTCCGTTCTTTACTTTTATACTGCAATTACCACCATTAACACCTTAGCAGTATGAAAAATTATGTATCCCCCATTGCTATTGCCATAGCAATAATTGCAGGAGTCTTATTATTGGCAAACGCCTATAAGTACAAGTACAAAGCAACAGAAACGATTACTGTAACCGGCCTGGCTGAGAAAGATTTTATTAGTGACCAGATAGTATGGACCGGGAATTACAGCCGGAAAACTATGGACCTGAAATCAGCTTATTCCCAGTTAAAAGAAGATGAAAGTAAGATCAGGAATTACCTGAAAGGAAAAGGAGTAACAGATGCCGAAATGGTCTTTTCTGCCGTGTCGATCGATAAGGAATTCTCCAGCCGATATGATGAAAATGGAAGAATTACAGGAAGCGAATTCACCGGTTATAACCTGAAACAGGATGTTACGGTTGAATCAAAAGATATAGAGAAGGTAGAGAAAATTTCCAGGGAGATCACCGAATTGATTGAAAGTGGCATTGAGTTCAATTCTTCTTCGCCATCCTATTACTACACCAAATTGTCTGAATTGAAAATTGACCTGCTCGCCAAAGCCAGCGCTGATGCCAAACAAAGAGCAGAAACGATCGCTAAAAATTCAGGAAGCAGGTTGGGGAGTATTAAAAAAGCGACAATGGGAGTATTCCAGATAACAGGGCAAAACAGTAATGAAGATTATAGTTACGGCGGAGCATTCAATACTTCATCTAAAAATAAAACAGCGTCAATTACAATAAGAATTGATTATGCAGTAAAATAATTAACCAGTGAATGTTATTGAAAAGTCCTGTATGAAGTAATACAGGACTTTTTTTTTGGGTTTATCTTCTGCTGTAGTTAGGTGCTTCTTTTGTTATCTCAATATCATGTGCATGACTTTCTCTCATACCCGCATTGGTGATTTGTACAAAAGTGGCCTGTTGTAATTCGGCAATATTCTTTGCTCCGCAATACCCCATACCTGCCCTGAGGCCGCCTGTATATTGATATACTACTTCTTTCAGCAATCCTTTATAAGCTACCCGGCCTTCAATTCCTTCCGGAACAAATTTCCTGACATCATCTTCCGGGTCCTGGAAGTAGCGGTCACTGCTGCCTGTAGCCATGGCGCCGAGTGAACCCATACCACGGTATTCTTTAAATTTTCTTCCTTCATAAATAATTGTTTCACCGGGACTTTCCTCGGTACCGGCAAAAATGCTGCCCATCATCACACAGTTGGCCCCTGCGGCTAATGCTTTCACCATATCACCGGTATATCTTATACCACCATCTGCGATCAGTGGTATATTTTTTTGTTTCAATACAGAGGCGGCTTCCATAATAGCTGTCAGTTGCGGCACTCCTGAACCGGCAACAATTCTTGTTGTGCATATTGAACCCGGGCCAATACCAACTTTGACTGCATCAGCGCCAGCTTCTGCCAGGGCTTTGGCGCCGGCAGCCGTTCCCACATTACCTGCAATCACCTGCAGCCCTTTAAAATTCTTTTTTACATTTTTTAATGCATCAATTACTCCCTTACTGTGACCATGTGCACTATCGAGAGCTATTATATCTGCGCCTACTGTCTGTAATGCCGCCACCCTGTCTAGCAAGTCTTTTGTAATGCCAACACCAGCACCTACCACCAGTCTTCCAAAAGAATCCTTTACTGCATTAGGATGGCTTTTAAGTTTTAGAATATCGCTGTAAGTGAACAAACCGGTTAATTTACCCTGTTTGTTTACTATCGGCAGCTTCTCCACTTTGGTTTTCTTGAAAAGCTGTTCTGCTTTTTTCAGATCAGTTCCTTCTGGTGCCGTATACAGGTTTTCTTTAGTCATCACCTCACTTACTTTTCTTTTTGGATTATCTTCAAAGCGAAGGTCACGGTTAGTAAGGATGCCAACGAGTCTGCCATTCTTATCAATAATAGGAATACCACCAATTTTATTTTCCCGCATCAATCGGAGAGCATCTCCGATCGTAGCATCTTCAAGCAAAGTAACAGGGTCAATGATCAAACCGCTCTCACTCCGTTTTACTTTTCGTACCTGTTCGGCCTGCTTTTCTATTGACATGTTTTTGTGCAGGATGCCTAAACCACCTTCACGGGCCAATGCAGTAGCAAGGGCTGCTTCGGTAACAGTATCCATTGCTGCAGAGAGTAACGGAACATTTAAGGTGAGGCTCTTTGTCAGTTGGCTTTTGATCTCAACATCACGGGGTAAAACCTGGCTATAACCGGGCATTAACAATACATCATCGAAGGTGAGACCTTCGCCAAAAAACTTTGTTGAATTGGGGCTGGGGGAAGATTTTCTTGTTGCCATGTGCAAAGATAGCGCAACAGGTAATTACCTCCCAAATGAAATTATCAGCGTATTAATGTTACCGTTCCTTTACGGAAAACCTGCTTGCCGGTATCCTTGTGTGTATAGCTTAACATCCAGACAAATACACCAGTGGCCTGGTAGGCGCCATTTATTCTGCCATCCCATTTTTCTCTCCAGTTGCGGGATTGAAATACTAATTGCCCCCAGCGATTAAACACTCTGAACTCGTAATTCAATGCCTTCAGTGCATTATGCGGCTGAAAGAAATCATTCAGGCCATCATTATTGGGAGTAAAAGCAGTAGGAACTTCTATTAAACAATGATCAAGTACTGTCAGTGTTTTCCTGGCACTGTCCACACAACCAAGATTGCTGTTGTAGGCAAGCAGTTTTACTGTATAGTAAGCTTCCCGGTTGAGAGTAGGAAACAGGAATGGGGGCGGATCTTCTAATGTGCTGCTGCCTATAATATCATACTTCCATAGCCAGGAGCTTATTTGTCCCGAGCTGGTATTTACAACCTCCAGCGGATCTTCGGGACAGATCACATCAGGCATTTCAAAATCAGCTTTTACTTCGTTATTCAATACTATTTGTGTGGTGGAGGTGTCTTTACATA
>CAZTKV010000264.1:0-3153 GCA_964614285.1 uncultured Chitinophaga sp.
ATAGGTAAACGTTCGGCATACTTTGACCCCTGGTATTGTACCGGCAGGGTTTGTTTCATCATTCTTTCTTCAGCGCCGCGGCTCAATCGCCATTCTTCTATCACGACTCCTCTTTCTTTTTCTATTTCCAGCGAATCAAGCAGTGCATTATGTGCCCAGTCTTCCAGTATCTGGAGGCCTTTTTCAACCAATCCGGGTTTATCGGTAGGTACAGGCAACATGTAAACGGTTTCATCAAAACTTGTATATGCATTAAGATCAGCGCCAAATTCAACACCAATACTCTGCAGATAACTTACCAGTTCGTTCTTCGGAAAACGTTTGGTGCCATTAAAATTCATGTGCTCCATAAAATGGGCCAGCCCTTGCTGATCATCATCTTCCAGTACTGAACCCGTATTCACTACCAGGCGTAGTTCCACTCTTTGTTCAGGTTTTTTATTTTGCCTGATATAATAGGTGAGACCGTTTGATAACCGTCCAATTTTAACTTTCGGATCAACCGGCATCTGCTGAGAAGGATTGATCTGTGCCGGCAGTTCGGAACTAAGAATACCCAATAATGATAAAACCAGGAGTCTTTTCAGCGCTTGCATACATAACGATTTTACGAGAGTAAATTTATTTATATGGGCTTGCTTTATAAAATAAAAAATCCCGGCGGGTGATTGCCGGGATCAATGTTTTCATAATCATCTTATTGCTGTGGTTTTTCCTTGTAATTTTTCTCAGCATCCTTTGCCTTCGCAAAATCAAGTATTACCCCGTTGATGCAGTACCGAAGGCCAGTAGGGGGAGGACCATCATCGAACACATGCCCCAGGTGGGCTTTACAGCGGCCACATTGGACTTCTGTTCTTTCCATTCCATGAGTGTGATCAGGGGTATAAATAATGCTGCCTTTACTGATAGGCTCATAAAAACTTGGCCAGCCACAACCGCTTTCAAATTTTGTGTCGCTTTTAAACAACGCATTACCGCAGGCGGCGCAGTAGTAGGTGCCTGCTTCTTTGAAATTTTCAAACTTACTGGTCCAGGGTCTTTCCGTACCCTTTTGACGAGCTATATAAAATACTTCTGCAGGTAATACTTTTTTCCACTCTTCTTCGCTCATGTTCACTTTTGAGGTATCTGTCGTGGAGTACACCGGGTTATTTTTTTTTGTGGTATCCATTTTGGCCGTTTTAGTGGCTGAATTATTGTTTTGCGAATAGCTGCATTGCTGAAGTAAACCTGTTAAGGCAAACAATACGAATATTCTTGAAAAGTGTCGCATATAAGCTGTTTAACAAAATTACGGAAACAAGGTTGGGCTGGTTTTAGCCTCATGCCGAAACACAGATTTGTTAACATTTTGATGGCAGACATGAATTGCGGCGAAAGTTAATCTTGAGAGAGATATTTTAAGCCCTGTACATTATATTTGTCCGTACACCAAGAATGACAATTGCTTATGTTTAATTTGATTCTATTTGGCCCTCCAGGAAGCGGAAAAGGAACACAATCTGATAAGCTGGTTGATAAATACGGGTTGAAGCACCTCTCCACCGGTAATCTGTTAAGACAGGAAATTGCTGATAAAACACCCTTAGGCATTGAGGCAAAGAGTTTTATGGATAAAGGACAATTGGTGCCTGATGAAGTAGTTATCGGGATGGTGGATTCTTATTTCGATCAGCATAAAGAAGCAAGGGGTTTTTTATTTGATGGCTTTCCCCGCACCGTGGCCCAGGCTGTAGCACTGGATAAATTACTGGAATTAAAGAAGACAAGTATTGCTGCCGTACTGGCTCTGGAAGTGGGAGAAGAGGAATTAGTAAAACGGCTGCTTAACCGTGGCAAGACTTCCGGCCGGAGCGACGATACAAATGAAGAAGTGATCAGGAAGAGATTTGCCGTATACAGTAACGAAACAACTCCTGTGGCGGAGCATTATAAAAAGGCAAAAAAATTCAAATCTATTAAAGGTGAAGGAACGGTAGGACAAATATTCGATGCAATTTGTGAGGCTATCGACAAAAAAATACAACAATAAAGACCTGTCTTTTACAATTCCTCCTTGCTGGCCCTTTTCAGTAACTCTTTTTCTTGATCAGAAAGGGAATTATATCCCTGCTGGTTTATCTTATCCAGGATAGCATCAATACGCTGCTGGGTAACATTAGGTGTTTTTTTATAGGGATCAGCAGCCGCTTTGTAAAACAACTGATCCTTCATGCTCTTTTGCCCCCGTTTGGGTTTATCGGGATTAAAAAGGTTATTCACCCAATCAAAAAAATTACTCATCCATTCACTCCAGTCATATCCCTGGCGTATCAGCCAGATAAACAGGAAACCCATCAATGCGCCGGCCACCTGGGGTATGTAAACTTCTACCCGGTAGGCCGGAATTGTTGCAATGGAAATAACAAGATACAGTGCAGTGAGTATCCATAGTGGAAACCCGCCATTGAGCATAGGAAATATCTTATACCCGGGAGAAACCATGGTGGTTGCAATGGCAATGGCAGTAATACTTGCTGATGCCCCGAAATACACAGTATTCACTTGTGCTGTATGTGGCAACAGGTTAGCGGCAATCAAAAAGGCTATAGCCCCAGCCAGTCCGCCGTAGATATACAGAGGAATTATTTTACGGTTTCCTGTCAGGTCCTGCATAAAATAGCCAAAAGTCCAGAGCCAGAGCATATTGGCCAGTATCATCCATACACCTGTATGAGTAAACATGGCAGTGAGAATGGTCCAGGGCCTGGAGATAAAGCTGCTTAAATCTGAAGAAAGGATAGCCCATTTCAGGGCTTCTTCATTAAAACGGGTTGTTACAACGGCCTCCTGCCTGTACATGTAATAATAGAATACTTTGATCAGTGCCAGGGTGATGAATACCACGAGATTGATAACAATAAGCCGGGTTAATGCATTATTACTCTGCCCCAGTGAAAATCTTTGTTGATATTGCTTTTCGGTATACGACATGTCTCACTTTGTCAGTTTGCAAATGTAAGTGCAGGGAACCAGTATTACATAACTTATTGATTATATGAAAGGCTGTACTTAATACAACGACCGGCGGTTGGTTTTGTTCCACAAAAAAACGATTAAAAACCCGGTAATAGCGCCGCCCAGGTGGGCAAAGTGAGCAATATTATCGCC
>CAZTKV010000265.1:0-3135 GCA_964614285.1 uncultured Chitinophaga sp.
GTCGGGATGACTGGATTCGAACCAGCGACCCCTACGTCCCGAACGTAGTGCGCTACCGGGCTGCGCTACATCCCGTTCTGATCAACCGGTATAATACAAAAATAAAAAAGACCCCTGAAATAATCAGGAGTCTTTAAAAATGTCGGGACGACTAGATTCGAACTAGCGACCCCTTGCACCCCATGCAAGTGCGCTACCGGGCTGCGCTACGTCCCGAACATACCGGGTTGCAAAGGTAAAGCTAATTGGCTAATCGGCGAAACGAAACTGTTGGCCTCTATAGCTGAAAAGCAAAGCAGAGTTAAAAAAAATCGTTGGTTATATGGTAAAACTACACTTACTTTGTATCACAAAGTACTTTTTTATCGTCAATAAACAGTATTAAAAAAAAATAAAAAATAAATTATTATGCCTGATAAATCAACTGCTTCGGATATAATCAGCTGGCTATTTGGAATAGTCGTTGCAGCCATCGGTGTGGTGAATGTGTTTTGGGGAAATGACATAGGTTTTGGAATTTTCCTGCTGCTGCTTTCATTTATTTACTTCCTCCCGGTAAATACAATTCTCAGGAAACTCACCGGTTTCTCTATTCCTAAAATGGGAATAGTAAAAATCGTTTTGGGCATTTTTATTATCTGGGCATCCTTAGGGGTGGGTGAATTGTCCGATAAGATAGAATTGATGATGAATGATCTTCGTAAGTGATCTTTATTGCAAGGATTGTAAGCAACAGGAGAATGTTTTGTCAACCTGCCTGCCTGCAGTCCGTGATTGCTGCATCCTTTCATCATATAATAGTCCACTTTATCAATTTCCGGCCAATTGTCAGGAAGTATTGGGTTAACTTATAAATTGCTTTTACCTCAACAAAGCAATTCAGTTCATACAACGTACAAGCCATGACAAACAGGAAACCTTCTTTATATAAGTTGCCGGGAAAGAAATGTATAACCATCCTGTCATTATCTTTTTTTCTAAATTCTTCCTGCATAGCGCAAGCTGAGCAGGAAAATCCTGTAGTCAGGAAGCTGATGCCTTATTTTGGGCTGTATGAAACCCCTGATCATGCGAATGGACTAATGCTGGGAATGATGGAACAGTATCCTGTTTTATTTTTTTCGGATGGCCGTATCAGGGGAGTATTTGATACATTGGGCAAACTGGTGATCGGAAATGCGATCGGTAAAAAAGATTCTGTTGAGGGTACCCTGGAATGGAAGAAGAGTAAGAAAGAGATGCAGATGATTTTTCGGAAAAATGACGGGAGTGAACTGATCGTCACAAGAGTGGAGTTAATAGAAAAGGAAGTAAGCTTTGCTGCAAAAAAGGAAGACTTTATTGAAAGACAAAAGAATTTTAAAAAGAACCTGAAATTATCCGGTTCACTTATTTTGCCCCATGGTGAAGGACCTTTCCCCGCAGTTGTGTTTGCACATGGCTCCGGGCAGGAAACAAGGGATGCAAGCAGGGGACTGGCTTCTTTGTTTGCCAACAATGGCATCGCCTGCCTGATCTTTGACAAAAGGGGAGTAGGGAAATCGGAAGGAGAACATTGGGCAGCTTCATTCAGCGATTATGCAAACGACCTGCTGGCCGCTGTTCAACTGCTGAAGACATTACCTGAAATAAAGAAAGACAAGATCGGCTTGTATGGCCACAGCCAGGGCGGCTGGGTGGTGCCGCTGGCCATCAGCAGATCACCGGGTGATATTTCATTTGCTGTGCTTAGTGCAGCTAACTGTGTGTCGCCGCTTGACCAGCATATGTACAATGGCAGAAGGGCCCTCACATGGCGGGGGGTTGACAGCGCCGTTATAAAAGAAGTAGAAGCATTCAGACGGAATAAATATGCCGCCTCGCTTGGGCGGATAACGAAAGAAAAATTCGATACTGAAATTTTACCGGTGGCACGGCAAAAAGACTGGCTGAACAAACAAAAACTAACCAATGAAGAACTGGGGGTTGACCAGTTCTTTGAATATAACTGTTACTACGATCCCATACCTGCTTTGGGAAAAGTGAAATGCCCCGTCTTGCTTGTTTATGGTGAAAAAGACAATTTCACCGACTCAAAACTGAATAGCAGTCTGATGCTGGAACAATTTGAAAAGAACGGGAACACCAAGGTAACAACTAAGATATTTCCCAATACCAACCATGCAATGCTGTTCACCAGCAGGGGCTGGTTCTTTAACCGTGAAATGCCGGCCTTAAAAAAATTTGCTGACGGATACCTTGACCTGTTGGTGAACTGGATAAAAGATAATAGTAAAAATTAAAAGAATATTCTGTCCTCTACTTTCTTAATATCTTCTCCATGGCCTTTCCTTTGGCCAGTTCATCAATTAACTTATCCATATAACGGATCTTTTGAATCAGCGGGTCTTCGATCTCTTCCACACGATAACCGCAGATTACCCCGGTAATCTTTGAAGCATTGGGATTTAGTTTTGCCTCAGCAAAAAAAGTTTCCAAATCAATTTTTTTATCTATCTGTTGCTGCAATTTTTTTTGTGTATAGCCGGTGAGCCAGCAAATGATGGTATCCAGTTCTTCTTTGCTGCGGCCCTTTGTCTCTGTTTTTTTAAGATAATGCGGATAGACGCTGGCGAATATCAGCTTATACACTCTTTCATTTTTCATATTGGTTGTTGTTATGTATCAAAGTTATTTTTTTTTGGATGAGTCGTCGCAGGGAGAGATATTACTGAGAAAAGTAAGTTTTGCAGGTTTGAGAATGTATAATTCCGGTTTGTAAGTGAACCATGGGCAAATGAATACACTGAGAATCCTGTCTCAGGCATCACATTCATAGATCCGATATAGCAAAAATGCGGCATTCTTTTATTTGTTACTAACACAAACCAGGGCAGAAGAATTTATCATTGCTGTAAAATCCCGCATCTGGCCGATGAAAAAGATAAAGCGGGATTGTCAATAGCGGGATTGAGAACTTGTCTTGCAAACTCATGACAGCATGGTGAAAAACATAGGGATGATTTATTTTAGAGTAAAAGCATTACTCCTTGAGCGAAGTTTCAACCCCATATTGTATGGCCGCTTCCAGTATATCCATTTTTATATCTTTCAGCGTTTTGAACCTGATGCAATACCCGGTCACGGTTGCCTTGC
>CAZTKV010000266.1:0-3112 GCA_964614285.1 uncultured Chitinophaga sp.
ATAAAAACCTGAATCACCAGTTTGAACAGGGATTGAATAACCTGAAGAAGATGGTAGAGAGCTATTAATCATATTAATAATAAAATTAAAGCCGGTCAGCGATCAATCACTTTCCGGCTTTTTTCATGGCTTTACTTTATACTAAGCTGCTTTTGCAGGCAGCTTTCCTAACTCAGTCATTAATTCATAATACTCATTGGCTGATACAGATGCCTGTACTATCGAAACAATTTTTTCAAAAGCCGGGGCAGGCAACATCATTTTCATCCCGGTAAGCATAGCGAGATTTTCTTTCCTGGTTTGTGCAGGGGTGATATGTTTCCCCCATACCAGGAATATATCAAACGGAATGCTTTTTAATATCTGCATGTGCAAATCCATCAGTTCTTCATCAGTTAAGTGTTTCCATAATAATTCCTGGGTGTTGGTTTCTTCATGTATAATATGTTCAAGGTATTGACCATGGTAGGAAGAAAAGGCCAGGTAAAACTGAAACCCTTCCTCTTCTGACTGCGTACCGTCAAAGCTGTTAAGCCATTTTTCCAATTCTGCCTGCACTTTCTCCAGTTGCTCATGTTCCTCTATATTTTCCTCTGAGGAGCCTGGTGCTTTGGCTTCTAATGCAGTTAATACAAGTGACTCTTCTATATGGGCATGTTCTTTTAATAAATCAAACATTTCGTTGCCCAGATGCTTCAGGGCCTGTAATTCGCTTTCATTGGTATAATCAGTTTTACCAGCCAGCAAAGAAAATTCGGCCATTAATTTGCGCAGCGCTTTATGCGGCGTACTAAAGATTTTAATCCTGTTCATAGTTGGTTGTTTAAGGTTTTAGTTTAACGGTCACAAAGCTATTATCGTTACAATAGCGGCAAGCCACATCTTTATGTGGTAGTGACAAGCGGTTAACAAAAAGGAAGTATGGAAGAGATGGTAATTTTTCTTTGCCGTATCAAACAGGTGACGCAATCTGAATTTTATTGGCAGCTGTTTTGGCTTTTTTACGCAATACATCGATATCTGTACTGATATCATCGTAGGCCAGTACTACCGCCATTCTGCGGTATGGTCTGGTAGTTGGTTTACCAAATATGCGAACGTCTGTTTGCTTTTCTTTTAGTGCTTCTTGTATTCCGGTAATGATAAATTGTTCGGCAGACTTATTTGCCAGCACTACGGCGCTGGCACCGGCTCTTTCTAATTTAATTTCAGGAATGGGTAAGCCGAGAATAGCTCTGGCATGTAATTCAAACTCAGACAAATTTTGTGTTCCCGCCAGTGTTACCATGCCTGTATCATGCGGCCGCGGACTTAGCTCAGAAAAATATACTCCATTGTCAGTTAAGAAAAATTCTACTCCCCATAAGCCGGCACCGGTCAATGCCGTTGTTACTTTTTCTGCCATAATACAGGCATCATTATAATCGCTTTTGCTGATGGCTACCGGTTGCCAGCTTTCCTGGTAATCTCCTCTTTCCTGTCTGTGTCCTATTGGCGGGCAAAAAAGCGTTGTTCCGTTTTTTTGTGTAACTGTAAGCAATGTTATCTCTGTATGAAAAGAAATGAATTCTTCAATGATCACTTCCTTGATATCGCCTCTTGAATTGTTGATGGCATAGTCCCATACGGTTTGCTGGTCTTCTGTTTTTTTCAACACACTTTGTCCTTTGCCACTGGAAGACATTAATGGTTTAACGACACAAGGAAAACCAATATCATTGACAGCCTTCGTAAACTCTTCATAGGTGGTAGCATAAAAATATTTCGCTGTTCGTAATCCCAGATCTTTACTTGCCAGGTCCCTGATAAGTTTCCGGTTCATGGTAAAGTTGGCGGCTTTGGCACTGGGCACTACCTGTATATTTTCCTTTTCATATTCATAGAACCTTTCTGTTCTGATGGCTTCGATTTCGGGTACTACCAAATCGGGCTGGTGTTTCGCTACTACAGAATCTAACTGTTCGCCATTGAGCATATCAATCACTTCAAACCCATCCGCCACCTGCATAGCTGGTGCACCTGCATAGCTGTCTACCGCTATTACAGTTTGCCCCAGCCTTTTTAATGCTATCACCAGTTCTTTA
This sequence comes from uncultured Chitinophaga sp., assembly GCA_964614285.1. Lineage (GTDB taxonomy): Bacteria > Bacteroidota > Bacteroidia > Chitinophagales > Chitinophagaceae > JJ008. Next base: position 2,085 of record CAZTKV010000266.1, read on the forward strand.
CCGAGTTCGCCACTGCCGAGCAGAAGTATTTTTTTGTGCATAATGCTATCAATAAGTCATAAAAATAGTGAAGTCCGGTTTTCCGCAAGAAACGGGTTGTGCCCATGAACAGTGTATGCGATTTTTGTGTCGTAAATTTAAAACAATGACGGACTACGAAAGAATTGAAAAGGCTATTCACTACCTGCAGGAGAATTTTACCCGGCAGCCTGACCTGGATGAAGTGGCGAAACAAGTGCATGTAAGCCCTTATCATTTTCAACGGATGTTTAAAGAATGGGCGGGGGTCAGTCCAAAAAAATTCCTGCAATATATCAGTGCAGAACATGCCAAAACACTGCTGAAACAAAATATGAGCCTGAGTGATGTAAGTTATGAAACGGGGCTCTCCGGTACCAGCCGCCTGCATGACCTGTTCATCAGCATTGAAGGAATGACACCGGGGGAATATAAAAATGGTGGTGAGCAATTGCATATCAATTACAGTTTTGCTGAATCGCCGTTTGGTAAAATCATTGTTGCTTCCACCACAAAAGGTATTTGCCATTTAGCCTTTGCAGATGATGAAAAGCTGGCATTAGAAGAATTAAAACGGCTTTTCCAAAAAGCTTCTTTGAAACAGGTAGTGGATACGATACAACAAAATGCCTTATTCATATTTACACAGGACTGGAAAAATCTCTCTGCTATAAAATTGCACTTAAAAGGAACAGCATTTCAATTAAAGGTGTGGGAGACATTATTAAAAATTCCGCTGGGGGGTTTAGCTACTTATTCTTCCATTGCTGTGGCGGCAGGTAATGAAAAAGCAGCAAGGGCTGTTGGTTCCGCAATTGGTGATAACCCCGTAGCATTTTTAATTCCATGTCACCGGGTCATCAAATCAACAGGCTCTATCGGACAGTATCACTGGGGCAGTAACCGCAAAACAGCCATTATCGGGTGGGAATCTGCTAAAGTATATGCCGAAGACTAATTCCGCAAGCCTGCCTGACGGAAGACGGGTTCCGGGTTGTTGACCACTTATC
>CAZTKV010000267.1:0-3086 GCA_964614285.1 uncultured Chitinophaga sp.
CCCGCCGGAGAGAAAAACAGATCGCCTGGAATATTGAGCATAATATTATACCGACAACAATTAAAAAATCCACGAAAGATGTATTTGCTCAAACTTCGGTATTGGATATAAAAGGGTATGACATTAAAAATCCTTATGCCATTGCACCAGATGAAGACCTGGTAACCGTAGCTGCTGAGGAGCAAGAAGTATATAAAACCATCCCCCAGATGGAAAAAGCCCTTTCAAAAATTAAAAAAGAGATGGAGAAGGCAGCAAGGGATTTGGATTTTATGGAAGCAGCAAGGTTGAGAGATGAGATGTTCCGGATGCAGAAGGATTTAGAACTGATGAAGAAATAATCTATACCTTACCGGGGGTATTGTCCCGATTTGTTTTAAGCTTTAGCTTTAGGAAAAATAACGGTATGATAAACCGATATCCGGCTATTTTCCTCTTATTTTTCACCGTGTTAGCTATAAATACATTGGCTCAGCAGCCCAGGCTGATGCTGCCTGTCGGTCATACCAGTTATATTAGTTCTGTTGCTTTTTCTCCCAGTGGGAAAAAAGTCATTACCGCCTCTGATGATAAAACTGTCAAGATATGGGATGCTGCTTCCGGAAAGTTGTTGCGTAGTATAGATAAACACTCCAGTCCTGTTATATGCGCCGGTTTCAGCATTGATGAAAAAAAAATTATTACCGCCTCATTTGATACTGTTAAAATATGGGATGCTGCTTCCGGAGATTTGTTGTGCAGTTTTAATGAATACACTCCCAGGCAATCGGGTATTTCGGCTATTCATTTCAGCTCTGATAATAAGTACTTTGCAATTTTACCAGAGTATGATACGACTATCCGGGTAAGAGACATCCGTAACGGAAAATTGTTTCAAACTTTAAGAGGGCATACAACCCAAATCCAATCCGCTGATTTTAGTCCTGATGGTAAAATGATGGCATCCACTTCCTGGGGAAATTCAGTTAAAGTTTGGAATATTGAAACCGCTCAGCTGATAGCTGATTTGGACGTACATGCTGAAAGTGTCATGTCTGCTTATTTTTCACCTGATGGAAAATCGGTTGTTACGGCTGCTGATTCGAGTGCCATTATATGGGATATAGCCTCAGGTAATATATTACGCCGCTTGAATGAACATACAAGGGTTTATTCAGCCCGTTTTAGTGCCGACGGCAGCTATATTGTGACCCAACTTTTGGGTAAAGCCTATAAGTGGAATGTTAATTCCGGTAAGCTGGTGGATACCCTTGATGAGTATACTGCATGGCTTTATCGTTTACCTGGCTCTCGATACAGTGCTGACAAAAAACTGATTGTTGCAAATAGTTTAAAGGATACTATGGCGGTCATTCTGGATGTTGCCACCGGAAAAAAATTACGGTGGTTAGGCAAGGGACACACATATGCTGTTAGTAGAGCAACATTTAGTATCAACAAGAAATACATAGTAACCACATCAGAAAATAATCCGGTAAGAATTTGGGATGCAGCCTCCGGAATTTTGCTTCATAGTCTGAATCATTATTATAAATACCCTCAAACAGGTTCTATAGATGATCTGACTCAAATACAATTCAGCCCGGATGAAAAACACCTGCTTATAAAACGACCTGGAGAAAAAACCGCCAGTGAGTGGGATATGAGTTCGGGGAAGCTCTCATTTGCTTTAAAAGAATATACTCATCCTATTACTTCAACCCAGTACAGTCCTGATGGACAATATCTTTTAGTGAATTATAGTGACAGCACCATACATGTCTGGAAAACCCAATCCGCCGAACTTCTCTATAAAATGAATGGTGATTATTCGGATTTTAGCCCTGACGGGAAATATTTTATAACCACCTCCTGGTATGGTTCTACCAGTATATGGGATGTGGCTTCCGGCAAAGAGCATCAGCGTTTAGAGGGTTCGCATTCAGGATTCAGCCCAGAGGGAAAATATATAATAACTACTATACGTGGTAACAGAAGCATTACTGACAAAGTTTGGGAAGTGGTCACTGGCAAATCCCTGGACGGCCTGAACGGGATATATACCCGTTTCAGCCCAGATGGGAAATACATCTCAACGGTTTACGATAATCATACGAAAATTTGGGATGTTGCCTCGAGTAAATTAGTATATACCCTGGAAGGTATTAGCTCTGACTTCAGCCCAGATGGGAAACATATTCTTACTCAGATAGACAGTGCTGTGAAGGTTTGGAAGCTATCATCGGGGCACTTGCAGAATAATCTTGAAAAATATGTTAAGCCGCATCGCAGAAGCCGGGAAACTTATTATTTCAGCCAGGATGGCAAGTATATTTATTTAACTTCTCCATATTACCAGTATTCCAATTCCCTCAAAGTGTGGGATCTCAGCACGGGTAAGATGGTAAAAAACTTAACGCTAGGCTTAAATGACAGGATAGTGCATATTGACTTTACCGCTAATAAATTGTTGGCGATAAATAACAGTGAAACAAAAATATTTGGCTTAGAAGACGGGCAGTTACTCTACAGCTTTATAGCCATAGACAGCACAGATTATCTTGTAACAGATAAACACAATCGTTATAATGGAAGCGAACGAGCAAGAAAGCTTCTTTATTTTACCTGCAATGAAGAGATAATTGAACTTGACCAGGTAAAAGACCAGCTCTGGGTTCCTAACCTGGCTGAGCGAATCATGAAAGGCGACAGCATCAATGCCAAAACAATCGATCAACTTGATATCTGCGGTCTGACACCCTGGGTTGAGGAAGTAAATGATTCGAAGGATGCATACCATTATAGAATATTGCCCCGCCGTGGGGGATTAGGCGAAACCGTGCTGTATATAAACGGCATTGAAGTAACCCGGTATAAAAAAATACAGTTGCAAAATAAAGACGGAATCTATGAATTGATTATTAAGAAACAGGAACTGGCCAATTATTTTATACCCGGCCAGGAAAACCCGGTTGTTGTAAAAGCCTGGACTGCCGACAACACAATCTCTTCCCGTGGATTGATCATCAGGGAAGATAAATCGAATATTAAGGGTACGGCACCTAATCTCTATGCAGTATTGGTTGGAGTAAGCGATTACAAAGGGG
>CAZTKV010000268.1:0-3079 GCA_964614285.1 uncultured Chitinophaga sp.
CATTACCTGCATTTTGTTTTTGCCCTGTTACTTTTTTCTGTCTTTATCTTCTTCTCTATTTATTTGTTCAGGAAAACAAACCCGGCCAAAGCAATGACGCCGGAAAAAAGAGATCGTAATAAAGTATATCTTATCTGTGGCATCATTATGATCGTTTGTATTGCAGCGATTGCCTTCAGCCTGCTGGTGCTGGAACCATCGGTCAGTTCAAAATACAAACTGGTATTCTGGTTTGAGTCGCTGGCCCTGGTTTCTTTTGGTGTTTCGTGGATCACCAAATCAGAATCTTTTTACCTGAAAGACAAAGAATAACTGGTAGAAAATGGTCATGGCTAACCGGTTACCCTAATCAGGAGAAGCGGTGAGTAAGCTCATAAATACCGGCAGTGCCGGATAGTATCTTAGCTGTTGAAAGGAGGAGCTGTGTCATGCTGAAGCTGATGGAACAAATTCCCGCTAAAGGGAAAAAGGAAAAAGTGCGGATCAGGACGGATGCACTGTTGCGGGAAACATCTACCAATTATATACGGCTGATCGGCGATGCCGACCGCAAGGCAAGGATTATGCTGATCGTGAACTCCATTTTTCTTACAATAGGTGTCACCCTGCTGACAACATCAATCCATGAGATACCGTATGTATGGATCAGCGCTGTATTACTGATGTTGTCAAATGTGTTGTCTTTGTTCTTTTCTATTCAATCAGTAAAGCCTGAATTCAGAAAATATACCAATAAGGATTGCGAGAATAATATCATACACTATAAAAAATGCAACCAGCTTTCGCTGGAAGAATATACTGCACAGCTTCGTGATACCATGCTGGATAACGATAAGAAAATGGAAGCAGTGATAAAAGATATGTATCACTATGGCAACCTGCTTACCACCAAATACAGGATGCTGAGCATTGCTTACCGGTTCTTTTCATGGGGTATATCACTGGCGGTCATATCTTACCTGTTCATCCTGCTGATCATTAACCGGTAGCCTATGTAATTCCTTCTTTTTTCAGGAAGCTATAGAGGAAAAAACCTATAACAATATACCCGACCGCTATGATAATAGTGAAGATGAGAAACACATTATTAAACGGTACATCTTTTGGAATAAATTTCTCTGGTTTGTTTTTGTCATAGTAAATATCTGTCCGCTGTCCCCGGGTAAATAATTTATTAGTGCGGTTAGAAGAGTAAGTATAGACCCCTCTCAACTGACCTTTTCCAAAAACAGGATACTGAATTACTGCCTGGTAATACTTATTTCCTTTTAATCCTCTTCGCTCATATACTTCCTCCACTACACCGGTTACCAGGTCACCGGTCTCTTTTAATTTTTTAACACGGTGCTTCTTCCATAAAACAATAAGCAGGGGAAGAAACCCGAGTGCAACAATGATGATAGTAATGGTGCCGGCCATGTGGTGGTTGTTTGCAGGTGATCAGACCCTGCTAAAACCTTTATACGTAGAGGTAAGTTGCAGGACCGCTGACAGGAAATTACGAAAATAATGATGGCAAACCGTTCCTCTCTTCTATACACTATGCATGAATTTTCCGGGACAAGATTGTCTTTTTTTAGTATGCTCATACTCATGAGAAATCGGCTTAATTACTGACTTTGATCATTTTAACCGGGGTAGTGCCCGTTCTACATTTGGAGGATGAAGTGATAGCAGGAAGGTGGCGGAATTTGTAATGATTGCTTAACACTTTAAAATTTGTTGTATGATAACTACAAAAAAAACCAGTGCTGAAAAATTTATGCAACTGGTAGAAAAAAGAAATCCTGCTCAGGCAGAGTTTTACCAGGCTGTTGAGGAAGTAATGAAAAGCGTTATTCCTTTTGTGGAAGAGCATCCCGAATACCAAAAAGCAAACATACTGGAACGTATGATAGAGGCAGAACGTATTCTCATTTTCAGGGTACCCTGGGTAGATGATAAAGGGAATTACAGGGTAAACAGGGGATACAGAGTTCAAATGAACAATGCGATCGGCCCTTACAAAGGAGGCCTGCGCTTTCATCCCGGTGTTACATTGAGTGTGCTGAAGTTTTTGGCCTTTGAACAGGTATTTAAAAACTCACTGACTACTTTACCGATGGGTGGTGGTAAGGGCGGCTCTGACTTTGATCCTAAAGGAAAATCGGATAATGAGGTAATGCGCTTCTGCCAGAGCTTTATGACTGAATTATTCCGTCACATTGGTAAGGATACCGATGTACCTGCTGGTGATATTGGAGTAGGAGCAAGAGAGATCGGTTATCTCTTTGGCCAGTTCAAAAGACTGACTAATGAATTTACTGGTGTACTCACTGGTAAAGGCTATACTTACGGAGGCAGCCTTATTCGTCCGGAAGCTACCGGTTATGGGTTACTATTCTTTGTAGATGAAATGCTGAAGACAAAAGGAGAAATAATGAAGAATAAAAAAGTGGTGATCTCCGGCAGCGGCAATGTGGCACAGTATGCTATTGAGAAAACAATTGCGATGGGCGGCATTCCATTAACCGCTTCTGACAGCAGCGGATTTATTTATGACCCGGACGGAATCGATAACGAAAAACTGGAGTTTATACTCGAACTGAAAAATGTGCGCCGGGGAAGAATTGCAGAGTACGCTACGAAATATGGCGTTCCATATTATGAAGGAGAAAAGCCATGGAAGATACCTTGTGATATTGCCCTGCCTTGTGCGGTACAGAATGAGCTGGATGAAAAAGATGCCCTCTTGCTTGTCAGTAACGGCTGTATGCTGGTGGCTGAAGGAGCGAATATGCCAACTACTCCTAAGGCAATTGAAGTATTGCAGGAAAATGACATACTCTATGCACCCGGCAAAGCGGCCAATGCCGGTGGTGTGGCTACTTCTGGCCTTGAAATGTCTCAAAACTCAATCCGTCTTTCCTGGACAAGAGAAGAAGTGGAAAGTAAACTGAAAGGAATAATGAAGAATATACACGAACAGTGTATGCAATACGGTAAGAAAGAAGACGGAACAATTGATTATGTGAAAGGAGCGAATATTGCGGGCTTTGTTCGTGTTGCTGATGCAATGCTGGCAGAAGGTCATGTATAG
>CAZTKV010000269.1:0-3069 GCA_964614285.1 uncultured Chitinophaga sp.
TGCCTCGCTCTGTAAAACCGGTGGCAGGTAGTTTGAATATTTTTTTCCGGATCATACCTGTTAATAAAAAGGCAAATTAAAAAGGGTGCAGCAGGGGGATAATGATTTTAGTTAACCTGTTTACTGATTATGGCATTGGCGCTTTACATTTACGACATAATGAGAATACCTGTTTTCTTACTGGCAGCCCTCTTATTTGTTACATCCTGCACCAAAACGGTGCTGGAAGCGGCAGAAGATCATAAACTGTACGAAACGTATTTACTGCTCCGCAAGAATGGACATTATTCCTTAAAAGTATTGGCGCTGGGAGTATTTCGCCTGCCTGATCATGAGAGAGGCCGTTATATTCTTTCCGGCGATTCGGTGTACTTTGTCAGCAAAACAAAAAGAAATGTTTTTACGCTGCAGGCCTATGGTCTTATTGACAGCAGCTCACACAGTTTTTTTTACCGCCCTGTTGACAGCCTTGAATGGAAAACCTTTGATATAGGGCCAATGCCAACGAGGAGAAGGGAAAGAGAAATGAAGAAACAGGATTAATTTTCTCTTACCGCACTTTCACTTTAAACTTTCCATCATTTACATACATACTGCCGCCATTGGCCGTAACAGCATGCCCGCTGAATTGTCCCCGCATCATTTGGCTGCTTTCTTCATAGCTGTCTATCGTTAGCCTGAAGGGTTGCCCTCCCTGGGTAATGAGCATATAAGAGGGTGTTACGTTATCGTAATAATAAAATCCCACTTTATCAGTAGTGTAGTTAGAAATATCCTGATTGAGCCGTTGGCCGTTCAGGTACACGGTTATCACCATACCACTGTCTGCAGAGCAGGCAGAAGGTCCAAAGAAAGTAAACCCTGATCTTTGGGGTGCGGCAATCACTGTATCGATTATACCACAGTAAAACATAGTACCCACATGCAGGCTCCAGCGGTTTTCTACCTGGCTGTCGTTACCAATACAAGCTGCGCAAATGCCGGGTGGGTTGGTATTGTTCCCGCCACCGCCGGTAGTGTCTGTTGGCGGTATCTCCATTCTTTCATAGCTGTACTCCTTTGCACAGCCTGCCAGGAGTGCCATAGAAAAAATCAATAAAGCTATTAAGCGGATACCGGGCATTGTATACAGGTATTCAGATACTGAAAGTACATTTTTTATTGTAACGCCGGTTCAGGGTGAATGAGTGCTGATTAGCCTCCCGCTTTATGCAAAAAAAAGTAAGGTGTACCGGCAACAGCATTACTTTCCTTTCAACCACTGTAAGGCAGCTTTCACTTTAGCATCTTGCAGCAGGTTATCAAAATCATCTTCTGCCTTGATCATAATATCAACCGGTACTGCATATTTATAAATAATCTTATTCCTGTCAGCGACAAAGCTGGTAGCAAATAAAAAGATAAGCGTATTACCATAAGTAAAATAGCCGTTGGAAGTGGTATAACCTTCCGCTGTCGGCTCTCCGATAAAAACTGTATGAGGTCTTTGTTTGAATGCAATGGCCGTCATACTACCGGAGCTCCCCGTAACAGGACCAGTAAGTACAGCTACAGGTAATTTTTCAAAAACAGGTTTACCTGTTTGCCGGATGGCGGTGGCCGTGTAGCCACCGGTAACAAAGTTGCCGTTCTGTATTTCCCATTTCCGTACTTCATTGCCATCCATATCTGTTTCATAACCCAGCACCGTGTTGCCGAGCAGGGGGCCAAGACCGGCCAGCATAGGATACATATTTCCACCGCTGTTCAGCCGAAGGTCTACGATAAATCCTTTTGGTTTTTGGGAACTGTATTGCACCACACTGTCATGCAGCGCCTGCGCAAAGCTGTTCACTTCATCGGCTGCAAAAGCATTGATGGCCGGTACCCGCACATATGCAATGCTGCCGGGCAGCATAGTGGTACTGAATTGTTCTTTTTCTGTTTGCGATCGCCGCAATACCGGCCTGAGGCGGGCATAAGTGGCACTGTCCTGCGGCTTATAATGCCCGAAGTATTCACCCCGGTAAATAAAATAGGAGTGTACATCATTCAGTTGTTCCAGCACTTTTACAAAACAATTGATGGTATCCCTTACGGTTCGTGCCTGCGAAATTTGTTTTTTAAATCCTGCATCCACCGGCTGCCAGTCTTTAATGGTATTGCTCCATACAGAATTGTATTTGATAAAAGTGTACACACTGTCCGGATGGGCAGGAAACTGGGCCCTTGCGGCAGACAGGCAAAAGGAAAGAAACAGTATGGTATAAAGTCTTTTCAACAATATTTGTTATGGTTAAAAATAGGAAATTCATCCCGTAACGAGGAATGGATAGGGGAGCCCGACAAGTAATAATAAAGCAGGTATCATTAAATAAGTGCTACCTTAACCGGTCATCTCATCTTTTCACCTAAAACAATTAATCATGAGAAGTAAGTTTCAAACAGCAATTTGTATTGCCGCTTCGGCTTTCATCATTTCGGCATGTTCCAATGAAGCAGCTGCACCGGCTCTTGATATGGACAAGATCAAAGTGGAGATACAGGCTATGGAAGATGCATACGCAGCCGCTGAAAAGGCGAAAGACGCCGAAAAAGTAGCCGCTTATTATAGCGAAGATGCGGTTTCTTATTCACGCAACAGGCCACCTGAAGCAGGCAAAGCGGCCATCCTGGAAAGCCTGAAAAAACGCCTTGCAGAAGATACTACCGGTAATACTAATGTGTATAAAGTGGTGGATCTGTTTGGTGAAGGCAATACACTGGTTGAGATCGGATCATGGACAGAGATGAATGCGGCAGGTGCTGAAGTGAATAAGGGTCATTATATGTCATTGTTCCAGAAACGTGACGGAAAATATGTTTGTATACGGGATATGAATGTAACATCCAGTCCTGCCAAATAATCTTAAGCGTTTATCAGTAAACGGAAGAGCCTGTATTGCAGGCTCTTTTTATTTTTAAGTCCTTCGCTCCTCAGGATAAACTTGCAACCTCAGCTGATAGCAGCATCCCAGCCGGCCCCATTATTTCCTCCACAAAGAATATCTTAGCAGCAAATCTTACAGCATGCAACCCATTATAGAATGT
>CAZTKV010000270.1:0-3035 GCA_964614285.1 uncultured Chitinophaga sp.
CCTGCAATTCTTATTGGATTTCAGGCGATCGTAATCAGCAAGGGCTTGTATTTGCCAATAATATGCTATACAGTTCTGAACATGGGCCAAGCAGTGATGATGAAGTAAACATTATCGAAAAAGGAAGGAATTTCGGATGGCCGGATGTAAGGGGCTTTTGCAATGAAACTGCAGAACAAACATTTTGTACAGCCAACAATGTAAAAGAGCCGATAAAAGCCTGGACCCCAACCACAGCTGCATGCGGATTAGATTATTACAATAATAACTTGATACCCCAATGGAAGAATTCATTATTGATGGTAGCTCTGAAAGATGCAAGATTATACCAGATGAAACTGAACAGCAGTTTCAACAGTATTACAGAAACCAATGAATATTTCACCGGAGAATATGGCAGAATGAGAGACATCTGCATTTCCCCGGCCGGAAAGGTTTATATCTGTACAAGTAATGGCGGCAACAATGACCGCATCATTGAAGTTAGTAAACAATAAAATTTTTCTCAGTCTGCTTTGCGGATGCAGACAACATGATATTCTTCTACTTTCTGATTATTATAAAATGCCCCGGTATACCAGTATTTGGTGATAGCCTGTGTGCCATTGGCTTCTGTTGATGTCCAGATTGTACCTCTTTCTTCTACATTGAATTTATCCTTGAATGCATATATGGCATCTGCTTCCTCTTTGGAAGGAAGATACCAGTCATTTTTGCCAGCGTCTTTTGCTTCTTTACAGAGTTTAGCTGCGTAGAGTTTTCCTTCCTGGCCTGCGTTACTGCCAACAGCAGTGATGATCGCTTTTGTATTTGCTGCACCATTGGATTCACTTTTGGCCGCATCTGCAGCAATTTCTTCATAACCACCCCATTGAACTTTTCCTTTTGCGGTCAGGTCCAGCGCTTCATATTTTTTTCCATTGTGCTCGATAGGGATTATCTTCTGGGCAGAAAGATTAGTGAGAATAAACAATATAGTAATCGTAAGGAAAAATGATTTGTTCATAGCAGCTTTAAGGTTTAGGTTAATTTAATATGAAAATGAAAATACGAAAGTTAAACGAATCCAATGCTATGATCCGATTAACTCAAAAAACCTAAAAGTAATTTCCCCATCCGGTCATTTAGGATTGAACAGCTGCAATTCCGGGCAGTGTCTTTCCTTCGAAGTACTCGAGCATGGCCCCTCCGCCAGTGGATACATAACTCACTTTATCTGAAAATCCAAATTGATTAACTGCAGCTACAGAGTCACCACCTCCCACAAGTGAAAATGAGCCTGCCTGTGTAGCTTCTGCAATGGCAATTGCTACTGCTTTAGTCCCTCTCTGAAACTTTTCCATTTCAAAAACACCCATGGGACCATTCCATAAAATGGTTTTTGACTTTTTGATCACTTCAGCAAAAATACCCTCTGCTTTGGGCCCGATATCCAATCCCATCCAGCCATCTGGAATTGCATCACTTGGGCAAGCAGATGTGTTTGCATTAGCATCGAACTTATCAGCAATCACAGAATCTTCCGGAAGATGTATACTGACGTTTTTCTCTTTGGCTTTTTGTAATATTTCCAGCGCTGTTTCCAACCGGTCCTGTTCACATAAAGAGTTGCCGATCTTACCGCCCCTTGCTTTCATAAAAGTATAAGCCATCCCTCCGCCAATGATGATATCAGTAGCTCTCTCCAGCAGGTTTTCGATGATTAATATTTTATCGCTTACTTTGGCACCTCCTATTATTGCAACAAAGGGCTTTTCTGCTTTGTGCAATACTTTTTCTGCACTTTCTACTTCACCTTCCATCAATAATCCGAACATTCTTTTTTCTGACGGAAAGAATTGAGCAATAACAGCCGTGGAAGCATGTGCCCTATGAGCAGTACCAAATGCATCATTCACCCATACATCACCCAGTTTTGATAATTTTTCAGCAAATGCTGCATCACCTTTTTCCTCCTCTTTATAGAAACGAAGATTTTCGAGCAGTAATACTTCACCGGGTCGAATCATGCCTGCTGTAAGATAAGCCTGCTCACCAATACAATCATTAGCAAACAATACTGTTGTTCCTCCCAATAAATCACTGAGGTGTTGTATCAAATGTTTTAATGAATATTTTTCCGTTGGGCCATCCTTGGGTCTTCCGAGGTGGCTCATCAGGATCACACTTCCCCCGTCATTCAATATCTTTTTAATAGAGGGAACAGCAGCCCTCATACGATTATCATCTGTTATCTCATACTTATCATTCAAGGGAACATTAAAGTCCACACGGATCAGTGCTTTCTGACCCTTGAAATCATGAGCAGCAAATTTTGACATAGTATTTTCTTTGAAATGAAGAATCGGTTATTGCTGATGTGCTTTTTCAGCCTCTGTCTCCCGGAATAATATATGACCTGCTACGGTAGCCATTACTTCATCAGTAACGTCTTTGCCACCATTCATATTGGTACGGATGCTTTGCAGTGTATACTTTGGCCCGAAAGGAATACCCCACCAACCGAATAAAGCTGATATGATTGTAAAAGGTAATCCTTTGGCGGAAGTATTCTCTCCATTCCTCACCATATAAACTCCGGAAGTACGTTTGAAAGTTACCACGATAAAAGAAATAGTAAATGCATAATAAATAAACCTTGCACCCTTTTGGGCCTCCCCCTGCAAATCATATGCAGAAAGACCCTCAATATTCTTAATCTTCATAAAGCCAGATTAAAATGCCGCAGTAACCCTGAACAGGTCTACTGCGGACTTTATTATAATCTACTGTTATTTACTGATCAGTTTCGCAAAATAATTCACGGTACGTACCAATTGGCTTACATAGCTCATCTCGTTGTCGTACCAGCTAACTGTTTTTACCAATTGCTTATCTCCCACTGTCATTACTTTCGTTTGTGTGGCATCAAATAAAGAGCCATAATGAATACCAATAATATCACTGCTTACAATTTCATCCTCTGTATATCCAAATGATTCATTTGACGCTGCTTTCATAGAAGCATTGATCTCTTCAGCAGTTACTGTTTTCCC
>CAZTKV010000271.1:0-1294 GCA_964614285.1 uncultured Chitinophaga sp.
CTTTGAAACTTCCAGCCGGCTTGTGCCAGCAATTCAGTTTTTGTTTTTGCAGGCGGATCATCGTTTTTATCGCAGCCGGATAAAAAAGCTGCAGAAATTAATAATGTAACAGCAAATAATAAGTGTTGTTTTTGCATAAATCGTTGGATTATTTGACTAAAATACTCAATCTTTTCTGGTTTTTATACGGTAAAATACTCCAAAATAGTGCCGGAATTACGGCCGTTTAAATAACGGCAAATTATTTGCTTACAGCAAGTTCGTATTTTGTGACTCAATTAAATATCCATCATGTTCAAAACCGCCGAAGATATCCGCCAACTGAATGAGAAGATCAGCCACGCCGGACAGTTTACTGACAAATTAAGGGAAGAAATAAGTCATGTCATTATTGGACAAAGCCATATGCTTGACAGGCTATTGATCGGACTGCTAAGTAATGGCCATGTGTTGCTGGAAGGAGTACCTGGCCTTGCTAAAACACTTACCATTAAATCACTGGCACAGGCTATTCATGCTAAATTCAGCCGGATTCAGTTTACCCCTGATCTGCTGCCGGCTGATGTGATTGGTACCATGATATATAACCAGCAGCGAAATGAATTTATAGTACGAAAAGGTCCCATTTTCGCCAATTTTATCCTCGCAGATGAAATAAACAGGGCCCCGGCAAAAGTTCAGAGCGCCTTGTTAGAAGCAATGCAGGAAAGGCAGGTGACCATAGGAGAATCAACCTACAAACTGGATGAGCCATTTTTAGTGCTTGCTACACAAAATCCATTAGAGCAGGAAGGCACTTATCCGCTTCCTGAAGCACAGGTAGACCGGTTTATTATGAAAGTAATAGTGGATTATCCTAAAATGCATGAGGAGCAGCTTGTGTTAAGACAGGGTATCCAGGGCAACTTTCCTTCTGTAAAGCAAGTTGTATCTGTTCAGGAAGTGATGAATGCAAGGGACCTGACCAAACAAATATATATGGATGAAAAAATAGAGCAATACATCCTTGATATTGTGTTTTCCACAAGGAGGCCTGAAGAATATAAACTGGAAAAGTTGAAACCATTAATATCTTATGGAGCTTCGCCAAGAGGAAGTATAAATCTTGGCCTGGCTTCCAAAGCCCAGGCGTTTTTGAATAAAAGAGGATTTGTTATACCTGAGGATGTAAAGAGTATTTGTAAAGATGTACTTCGTCATCGTATTGGCCTCACATATGAAGCAGAGGCGGAGAATGTAAAGGTGGAGGATGTGATTGAAGATGTACTCAGACAAATTAATGTCCCATAATGCT
>CAZTKV010000271.1:1394-3032 GCA_964614285.1 uncultured Chitinophaga sp.
TTATGTAAAAGTGCTGCAACGGTTTTTCCTGAGTCGTAACCGCTGATTCAATGATTAGAATGAGTTGTCAAAGAATAATATTTTCCTTTTTTTTACTGATTGCAACAAATACCCTGATTGCTCAATCTGCTACTACTATCAGGGCCTCTGTTGATAAATCCAGGATTTTGATCGGTGAACCCCTGCAGCTTATTGTGGAAGTGCAGGTGCCGGATAATGAAGCCATCCGTTTTATTACCATTGATTCGATCGAGCATTTTGAATTGATAGACAAACCGGTAATCGATACAGCCAATACCAGTTCGGGAACCTCTATAAAAGGAATTTATAAAATCACCAGTTTTGATTCAGGGCATTGGGTTATTCCTGCTTTTGCCCTTTCCGGAGCGATCAAAACGGATACTATTCCTGTGGATGTGGTATTTTCTGATTTCAATCCTGAACAGGATTATCATGATATTAAGGACATTATTGAAGTTACTCCTGCAAAGAAAAAAGAATGGTGGTGGTATGCAGTTGGGGGAGGATTATTGCTTTTACTACTCCTGATCTGGCTGCTTCGCAAAAAGAAACCTCCGGTAGTTACTGCAATCCCGGCTTCAGTAGTCGATCCTTATGAGGAAGCGATGAAAAGCCTGCAGCTGTTAAAAAGTAATACTACAGATGCCAAACGGTATCATACCAGCCTGGCTGATATTTTCAGGTTATACATATTTAGAAAGAAAGGCATATTGTCATTACAAAAAACAACTGATGACCTGGTAATACAATTGAAAGCACTGACAATTGAAAAGAAAGATTATGATCAATTAGTACAGTCACTCCGGCTGGGTGATTTTGTGAAGTTTGCTAAATATGTTCCAGCTGAAGAGGATAACAGGTTAGCTTTTGAAGCTGTAAAAAAATCAATCGAAGAAGTAGAAAGGATAAGCTGATGTTATACGAATGGATAAAACATATGGACTTTGCTTACCCTCAGTTGTTTGGGCTGTTTGTATTATTGCCATTACTGGTATGGTGGTATATAGGAAGATATAGCAGCAATCAGCCAACATTTAGAGTTTCCACTATTCATTCTTTTGGTGCTTCATCCTGGAAGAACAGGTTCAGGCACCTGCCTTTTGTTTTGCGGTTGCTGGCATTGAGCTGCCTTATTATTGCACTGGCAAGGCCGCAAAAAAGAAATGATCAGCAGCAAACAGAAGGAGAGGGTATTGATATAGTACTTTGTATGGATGTGAGCGGTAGCATGGGGTCAAGAGATATCTTACCATCCAGGATGGAAGTAGCAAAAGAAGTGGCCGAAGAATTTGTAAGAAGCAGACCTGTTGACAGGATCGGGTTAGTGATTTTTTCCGGGGAGAGTTTTACGCAATGCCCGATTACTACCGACAGAAATACTTTGATTACCCAGATACAGACACTGGAAAGCAGGCGACACCTGATTGACGGTACCGTTATTGGGGAAGGCCTGGCTACATCAGATGCAAGGCTTTCTAAAAGTGAAGGTAAAAGTAAAGTGATCATGTTACTTACAGACGGTAAAGAAGATCCGCCGGATACATGACTGATCGATCCATTGACAGCTCTTGATTTAGCCAAATCGAAACAGGTAATATTATATACCATTGGTATGAG
>CAZTKV010000272.1:0-3026 GCA_964614285.1 uncultured Chitinophaga sp.
ATCAGTCATCTCATTATAACACAAAAAATAACCTCCGTTTTCACGGAGGCTTTTTTGTGTTATGCTCAGGGGTTTACTTAGTTTGAAAAATTTCAGCAACCGTTATCTTCTCATGGATGAGCTTTCTTTAATATAACGGATAGCAGCAGCCCTGTCAGGGTTTTCTACCGGCAAAGCATTTTCTGTTCCGGAAATTATTCTTGAACCGGAGAGAATGGCCTTTAAATAAGTTGATTTGATCTGTTGTGCAGCCTGTACAGGCTCTTTTTTAACTGAAGTAAGAATGTTAGCCGGGTGCAGTGATGCAGCCCTTGCATTACTTTTCATATGGCGGATTTTTTTGGGTTACAAAAAGGGTTTGGATTATTGCGACTGTTAAGATAAAAACAAATAAAAATCTCCTGCAATTTTTACTGAATAAAAAGGAGAAAAACCTCAGATTTCTCTCCTTTTACTATAGTGGTTTTACTAATAAATTTTATAAATCCCTGAGCAATAAGAGTTAAATCTTACCCACCATTTTTTCTGGTTTTACCCATTCGTCAAATTGCTCAGGTGTAACATAGCCCAGTTTCACAGCCATTTCTTTTAAAGTGGTTCCTTGCTTATGTGCTTTTTGTGCAATCTCTGCTGCTTTGTAATAACCAATCTTTGTATTCAGCGAAGTGACCAGCATCAGCGAATTATCAACATGTTTTTTGATATTAGCTTCTATTGGCGCCAAACCGATAGCACATTTATCATTAAATGACACACAACCATCACCAATCAGCCTGGCACTGTGGAGGAAGTTGTAAATCATAACAGGCTTGAACACATTCAGTTCAAAATGGCCATTAGCACCACCCACACTGATGGCCACATCATTACCCATCACCTGTGCAGCGATCATGGTTAATGCTTCACATTGAGTGGGATTTACTTTACCTGGCATGATAGAAGAACCCGGTTCATTATCCGGTATAAAAATTTCACCTATACCACTTCTTGGCCCTGAAGACAACATGCGGATATCGTTGGCGATCTTCATCAGGCTTACGGCTATTGTTTTTAATGCGCCATGCGCTTCTACAATTGCATCGTGAGCCGCCAGCGCTTCAAATTTATTTTGCGCAGTAACAAAGGGATGCCCGGTGAGTGCCGCAATATGCCTGGCCACCGTTTTATCATAGTCGGGCGGAGTGTTAATACCAGTTCCTACAGCGGTACCACCTAATGCCAATTCGCTTAAATGCGCCAATGAATTGTTGATAGCCTTTAATCCATGATCCAGTTGTGATACATAACCACTGAACTCTTGTCCAACTGTAAGTGGTGTGGCATCCATAAAATGGGTGCGACCGATCTTCACCACTTTCATGTATTGCTTGCTTTTTTTTGCCAGTGTATCTCTCAACTTTTTAATACCTGGTATAGTTGTTTCCACCAATATCTTATAGGCAGCAATATGCATAGCCGTGGGAAAGGTATCGTTGGATGATTGTGATTTATTTACATCATCATTTGGGTGCAGAAATTTTTCTTTATCGGTAAGTTTACCCCCTTTCAGTACATGACCCCGATAAGCGATTACTTCATTTATATTCATATTGCTTTGTGTACCGCTGCCTGTTTGCCATACCACCAACGGGAAGTAGTCATCAAGTTTACCTTTTAAAATTTCGTCACAAACCTTTCCAATCAGCACTGATTTATTTTTTGGCAGCACACCTGCCTCCTGGTTAGTAATGGCGGCAGCTTTTTTTAAATAAGCAAAAGCCCGGATGATCTCTTTGGGCATACGGTTAATATCCTGTGCAATTTTAAAATTATCAATGCTTCGTTGTGTTTGTGCTCCGTAGTAGGCATCGGCGGGAACTTTTACTTCTCCCATCGTGTCTTTTTCTATCCTGTATTCCATAAAAAATGATTAAAAGAGTAAATTTTCGCAGCAAAGGTAGCGGAATTGGATTGTTGAAAAACAGGAATTAGGTCCATCTGCAGGATGATTTTCCTCTGTTTCTTTACGGGATTAATCGTAACATTGATATAATGAAAAAGCTGGTTTTTCTTTTAATAGTAATTATCAATAGCTGGTTCTTGCCAGCTCAAAAGCAGTATGTTCCCGCACCTGCAAAGCAACAACTGATGTGGCATGAAATGGAGTATTATTTCTTCATTCATTTTGGGCCAAATACATTTACGGATAAGGAATGGGGACATGGAGATGAGCCGGAGGATATTTTTAACCCTTCAGCACTTGATTGCAGGCAATGGGTAAGGGTGGCCAAAGCGGCAGGAGCAACAGGAATCATCATCACTGCCAAACACCATGACGGATTTTGTTTATGGCCCAGCAACTATTCTGCACATACTGTACGGGAAAGTAAGTGGAAGGATGGGAAAGGCGATGTGCTGAAAGAATTATCATTGGCTTGTAAAGAGGGGGGATTAAAATTCGGCGTTTATATCTCTCCCTGGGACAGGAATCATCCGGACTATGGTACCGAAAAGTACAATGAGGTATTTGTAAGTATGATGAAAGAGATATTTACCAACTATGGCCCCATCTGGGAACTATGGTGGGACGGTGCTAATGGCGAAGGGCCAAATGGGAAGAAACAAGTGTATGACTGGAGCAGGTTTAAAGAAACGGTAAAGAAACTATCACCTAATACTGTTGTGTTTAGTGATGTCGGACCGCATATCCGCTGGGTTGGTAATGAAAAAGGTATAGCAGGTGAAACAAACTGGAATAGCCTGGACACAGTCGGATTTACCCCGGGGCTCGGAGCTCCTTCTACAGATACACTGAACAAAGGAAATATAAATGGCAAAGCATGGATACCAGCTGAGTGTGATGTAAGTATTCGGCCCGGATGGTTCTATCATGCGGCCGAAGATGAAAAAGTAAAAACACCGGTAGCGTTGTTTCAGTTATATCTGAAATCAGTAGGCAGAGGTGCCAATCTTTTGCTGAATGTGCCACCTGACAGAAGGGGATTGATACATGAAAATGATTCAGCAGCATTGGTGGATTTTGAGAG
>CAZTKV010000273.1:0-2986 GCA_964614285.1 uncultured Chitinophaga sp.
CTTTCACTTTTGGAACTTGTGGTTTGTTTTCTGGCCTGCCCGCCGGTACCCGGTCAAATCCGGATATACAGGTACAGATTTTGCTTCTGTAAGAGCAGAACTACAAAGGTATAGGCAAAATATAAATACAAAGAACAACCTGACGAACTTTACTTCCTGTTTATTGCCACAAACCTGAAACAATGCAGCGAAAATTGACCTTGCACCCGTCTCCCGGGTGTAATAGTACCGGTAACTGCATCGATGAAAATACGGTCACAGGTTTGGCCGCTATGGCGTAACTTTAATATGGAAAAACTATGAATACAATGTTTGGAAAAAGAGGGATCTTTTGCTTGCTGGCAGTATGCTTTCTGCTACCTGCCACCGCTCAGAAAATTATTTATTCCGACCCGGATAAAGACGATACCCGGCGATTGAATTTTGAGATAGTCGGTAAAATAAACGGGAATTTTCTTATCTATAAGAACATAAGAAACAAGAACTGGATAGCTGTGCTGGATAGCGATATGAAGCAAATTGCAAAAGAAGAGCAGGATTATGTGCCAGTCAATGACCGGATGATAAATGCGGACTTCTTCCCCTATAGTGATCATGCCTGGATGATTTATCAATACCAGAAAAGAAATGTCGTGTATTGTATGGCCTCCAAAATAGATGGTAATGGTAAAAAAGTGGGTGATGTCATAGAATTGGATACGACACATATTGGCTTTGCGGCTAATAACAGGATATATTCTGTTTTAAGCAGTGAGGATAAAAAACGCATCGGGATATTTAAAATAAACAGTCGCAACAAACGGCTTTATCTTATGACAACGCTGCTTCTGAATGAGAACCTTGAGTTGCTGAAAAAGAACAGGCTGGAAATTCCTATGGAAGAACGGAATGAGCACCTAGGTGATTTTAGCCTGGACAATGAGGGGGATATTATTTTTTCTAAATTTCTACGCACAGGAAATGATAATATCAGTTCAGCCTCATTTATTATTAAAAAGGCACAGGAAGATACATTGATAGTAAAACCGCTGAATATAGAAAAAACCTGGCTGGATGAGATACATATCAAAGTAGATAATTATAATAAGAGATATTTTCTTACCTCGTTTTATTATAAAGAAAGAAGGGGAAATATTGACGGCTTTTACTTTTATATCTGGGATAAAATTGGCCAGCAACCGGTAGTGGAGGATGTGTGTATATTTTCTGATGATCTTAGAAAAGAATCCAGGGGCGATGCCAGCATGAAAATGGCATTCAATGATTACTTCATCCGTAATATCATTACCCGCAGAGATGGTGGTTTTATTATCGGAAGCGAAGCCTATTATACCACTTCCCGTTTCAACAGCTGGAACCGTTGGGATTACCTGTATGGCTCCCCTTACTGGTCACCCGGGTTTAACAGCAACTACTATTCACCTTATTATGACCGTTTTTGGTGGGGAGGAGGCCGTTCAACGGGTAATCAGTCGGTACGGCATCATGCAGATAATATCACTGTTCTGTCATTCAGTGATAAGGGGCAGTTGGAATGGAGTAATGTTATGGGTAAAAACCAGTTTGATGATGAATCGGATGATATGCTCTCTTATCAATTAATGAATACCGGCGGGCAGATCCATTTCCTTTTTAATCACCAGGAGAGAAGAAATAGTTTATTGACCGATTACAGCATTACACCCGAAGGGCAAATGACCCGGAATCCAACACTAAAGAACCTTGATAAGGGGTATGAGTTTATGCCTAAGTTTGGGAAACAGGTCAGTGCCAAACAAATGATCATGCCTTGTTTATATCGTAACTATATTTGTTTTGCAAAAATCGATTATAACTAACCCGTAATTCAGTCCATTACCTGTGATCGGTATATTCAAACAGAAAAACCCGGCCAACGTTTTGCTGCTCCTTATTTTCGGGGTTTTGATAAAACTACCGATGTTCATGCATCCGCATGTAAGCCAGGCAAGGGATGGGGATGGGGTGCTTTTCAAGGGAATACTCACGGTAATAAAATCTGCCGGCAGTTCATCTCCTTATGTATACCCGGTATTAGCTTTCATTTTATTATTTCTCCAGGCCATCATCCTGACCCGTTTCATGGCAGCGCAGCGAATGATGAGCCGGTCTACCTATTTTCCGGGAATGGCTTACCTGCTTGTCACTTCTTTATTTCCTGAGTGGAATTATTTTACAGCGCCATTGATAATAAATACGATCTTACTTTTTATCCTTTCAGGGCTATTTAAAATATACAACCAGTCAAATGCCAGAGGAGCCATATTTAATATTGGTCTTGGTCTTGGCATTGCTTCTTTTCTGTTCTTTCCTTCACTTACATTTATTGTCTGGATATTACTCGCATTGATGGTTATGCGGCCATTTCGTTTGAATGAATGGCTGCTCTGTTTATTAGGTATTACAGCGCCATATTATTTTTATGCCGTATATCTTTTTATCAACAACCAATGGAGCTGGCAAAATATCCTGCCTTATTTTTCATTCCGCCTGCCTTCATTAAGGCAATCGGCCTGGCTGGCCGGAAGCGCCTTTTTGCTCACGGTGCCTTTTTTATCAGGCGGGTATTATGTGCAGGACAATCTTCGTAAAATGCTTATCCAGGTAAGAAAGGGCTGGAGTTTGCTACTGCTTTACTTGCTGGGGGCCATATTGGTTCCATTTGTGAACAACAGCGAGACTTTTGAGAACTGGGTAATGGCGGCCATACCATTTGCCGCATTTCATGCCTGCACTTATTTGTATTCCACACTCAGGATTATTCCGGTATTGATATTTTGGTTATCAGTAGCTTTTATATTGGCCTATCAATACGCAGGTCCGGGATGGTAACAACTTTATGGCATTGCCGTACAGGGCTTTTCTTCGAAGTCTTATCTTTGCTTTTTCTAATCGAAATCTCCATTATGAAATTTGGCGTTGTTGTTTTTCCGGGCTCTAATTGCGACAGGGATATGTACGATGCATT
>CAZTKV010000274.1:0-2972 GCA_964614285.1 uncultured Chitinophaga sp.
GCATCCTGGATTCCTACCCACTGGTGCCGGTGACTTACTTTGAGATCAGCATAGTTCTCGATCCCGGTTACAGCCGGGTTTACGATAAACTGGTTGAGCACATACTGTGTATAGTGTGGTTTCTGCTGAGCAAACACAGGCAATGAGGCCATACCACCCAACACAATCATTATCACAAGAAAAAAAATTCTCTTCATTACTGTTTGCTTTCAGTTCAGTAAACGGATTTTAAAAACGGGGCCTTCTTTATCTGATTGGTGCTTATTCGTTTTTTAATACTTTAAATTCTGTTCTCCTGTTCTTCTCTCTTCCTTCCGGATTATCTTTTCCATCTATTTCATTCGGAGCTACAGGAGCTGTTTCACCATATCCTTTAGCTACTAACCTTTCAGCAGCAATTCCTTTTTCCACCAAATATTTCACTACACTCTGCGCCCTTGCCTCAGACAACTTCATGTTGTAGGTATCAGAACCTTTGCTGTCCGTATGTGCACCGAGCTCAATAGACATATTCGGGTAGGTATTCAGCATCCTTACTATTTCATCCAACGCAGGATAGGATTCCGGTTTCAGATCTGCTTTGTTGAAATCATAATATACATTCTCGATCACAAATTTCTCATCCACTTTCGGAGCTTCCGGCAGCAGGCACAGATCAGGATACTTCATCATCTCTTCTTCCATATCTGCCGGTGTACCCATTGCTGCTGAATTGCTGATAAATCCTGTTGCATCGGCCTGTACTTTCAACGGCTGATGATCTTCGAGAGTAAATGAATAGGTACCGTCAGCTCCAACTGATCTGGTATATACTGTTTTATTGTTTGCCGGATCAACCACTGTTACAGTAGCTCCTGTCAAAGGCTTGGCAGGATCGCAGGAAACTATCCGGCCGCTGATCTGTCTTAATGGTCTTACTTTTTTTAAGGCAAATAACTCCAGGCAACAGGCCGCATCACGGTCAGAACTCAGCATTACATCTTCAAGCATATTTTTAGCAGGTCCGCGGCTGATAAGATAGATATCATCTTTTACCGAGTTGACAGGATAACCCATATTCACCGGTTCTGCCCAGCTGCTTCCCACCACACCCTTGCTTTGAAAGAAATCATATCCGCCCATACCTACTCTTCCGTTGGAAGAAAATACCAACGATTTAGACGCTTCATGATATGAAGGTGCCTGCTCATCATAAGATGAATTGACAACAGATCCCATATTAACAGGTGTACCCGGTGTTCCGTTTTCCAATGCTGCATACCAGAGATCATAACCACCCTGTCCGCCTGTTCTGTTACTGGAGAACAAGAGATATTTACCATCTGCTGTAACAAAAGGTTGTTGTGTATTGGCTCCCGTTGCATTAATTGATTCACCTAATTTGGCAGGCTCACTCCAGCCATTGCTGGTTTTACTGCTGGAATAAAGTGCCGATGTTTTCTTATCACCGGATATACCCCATTTAGTTAAAAACATGGTATTCCCATCAGGTGTTACACTCACTATTCCCTGCTGCACTCCTTTTTCCTGCGGCATGCCGGCTACAGCTACATTACTTATAGCACTTCCGTCATAAGCAGCCTGGAAAATACGGTTCGTATACACTTTGGTTTTTAAAGTAGTATCCAGCGGCCTGGTAGAAGTAAATAATAGTGTATTGCTGTTTAACCAGGCCGGTGCATAACTGGCGCCGGTAGCATTTAATTCAGCACCGGCTTTATTGATAGTGTAATACTTCAGGTCTTTCTTTATCAGCTGTGCTTGTATGAACTGCAGGTTCTTTAATTCTCTTTCCGCATTTTTTTTGTATTCATCATTGGTAGTATACCCGGCAAGAAAGGTTTTAAAGTTTTGCTCTGCTTCTGCATATTTTCCCAATGCCCTTAATTGTGCAGCATAATGATATTGCGCCAGCGGGAATTGTGTCTTATTGGCTGCCATCACTTCTTTATACTGTGGTTCTGCTTTGGAAGGATAATTCAGCAGGCGGTAACATTCTGCTAACCGGTACATCGCCTGTTCTTTACTTGAAGTAGCTGCTGCTGTTTTCTTGGAAGAATTCTGGGGGGTATATGGTTTGAACTCTTTATCCTTACCACTTTTGTCGCCACCCATGTATTTTTCATAGTATTCCGCTGCTGATGCATAATCTCCTTTTTCAAAATAATTATCCGCCGCTTTCAGGTAATCATACACAAACTGTGCAGGTAAAGAAGCGAAAGAAAAAAGAACAGCCGTTAAAACAATTATTTTTTTCATATTGATCGATTGCAACATTTAAAATTCGGTTTCAGGTATTATAATCTGGGACAAACAAATTCCACTTCCGGTGTTTTGGTTGATTTCCGTCCGATGATAGACAGCGAGATCTCAAAACTGTTGGATCCGTTTACCAGTTTGCCCAGGTCAGATGAATTGATATCATAGCTGGCTCCCAGCATCATGTTCTTATACGTAAATCCAAAGAAGGGTGATATCGCATCCTCAAACCGGTAGTTGGCCCCGATCATCAGGTTCACATCTGATGTAGCCTTGTATTGACCATAAGCACCGGCCATTTTCTCTGTAGCAGAACCCTGTGACAAATACAGGAAATTGGGAGTGATGCTAAACCTGTCAGAAAGTGTAAAGCGTATACCGGCATGTGCGGTATAACGCATCGGGAATTTCGCATCACCGGTGGCGCTGAATTTATCTTCGGGCTTGGTAAGATGTGAAACCGAAAATCCTGCATACAGGTTTGCTTTTTTACCGGGCTGTGCATCGAAATACAAAACACCGGCTCCCATGTCAAATGCGGTTGCATTTGTTCTGTTGAGTACATCAGAAGAAGGAGTTCCGGGGTTAAATCCAAATACGGGATTCCACTGATCACCAAATGTCATTTTATTACGATCGAAGCGGCGCTGGATGATACCTGCCTGCATACCAAACACCACCCTGTGCTCTTCATTTTTTCCAAAACGAACACC
>CAZTKV010000275.1:0-2963 GCA_964614285.1 uncultured Chitinophaga sp.
TGAAAGTAAACCTGGCCAGTGGTGCAGAAAAGGTTGAAAGCGGCAAAGTAAAATTTTATGGTACGGAAGGGATGATTGATTTTGGCTGGAATGATTTTACCATTTACCGTAATAAATTTTCTCCCTTTCCCAATATCGGCGGCTGGGATGCATTGGATACTTACCCGGAGGCTATGCAGCGGGAGATAATGAGAAATTATAAACAAAAGTATCCGCAGTCTGAAGGTTTGCAGGCAGATGCAAAACCCATACGTTTTATGGCGCCTGCAGGATATGATGACCGCTATGACCACTTTGTCAATTTCTTTGAAGCGGTTCGAAATGGTAAGCCGGTCGTTGAAGACGCTGTATTCGGTTTCCGTGCTGCGGCACCTTGTTTAGCATGTAATGAAAGTTATTTTCAGAAGAAGGTAATTAACTGGGATCCTGTTAAAATGAAACTTCTTTGATTTTTGAGTTTTTGAAAGCCCCCTTTATGGGCTTGGGGTTATCTTTGCCCAATGCCAGAACAACTGTTTTCCTACCAGCAATTATTTGATTTTTCAAAAGCTGTATTTCAAAAGATCGGCTGTTCACCGGAACATGCAGAAACAGCTACCAAAACATTACTCTCCGCTGATCTTCGTGGGATAGATTCACATGGTATTGCCCGGTTAAGCGGATATGTAAGATTGTGGGAAGTAAAAAGAGTCAATGCCAACCCGGATATTAAAATTTTGCATGAGACACCCTCAACAGCGGTTGTTGACGGAGATAGTGGGTTGGGTTTGGTTGTGGCGCCCTATGCCATGAAGATCGCTATTGAAAAAGCAAAGAATGTGGGTACAGGTTGGGTGAGTGTGCAGAACAGTAATCATTTTGGCATTGCAGGTTATCATGCGATGATGGCACTGGAACATGATATGATCGGTATGGCGATGACGAATGCCAGTCCGCTGGTAGCACCAACTTTTTCCATTGATAAAATGCTGGGCACAAACCCTATCTGCGTGGCTGCGCCTGCCGGAAAAGAACCGGCCTTTGTTGCAGACCTGGCTACCACCACTGCTGCCAATGGAAAACTGGAGATTTTGCAACGAAAACAAGCAGACACACCAGGTGGTTGGGTACAGGATAAAGATGGCAACCCAAGTAATGATGCGAATATTTTAAAGAAAGGCGGTGCATTATTACCGCTTGGAGGCGACAGGGAGCATGGCTCGCATAAAGGGTATGCGTTAGGAGCAATTGTAGATATTTTCTCGGGCTTATTAAGCGGTGCCAACTATGCACCATGGGTACCACCTTTTCCTGCTTATGTGCCCATGCCGGCACAACAACCGGGAAAGGGCATTGGTCATTTTTTGGGCGCTATGCGGATAGATGCTTTCAGGCCGGCTGAAGATTTCAAAAAAGATATGGATCACTGGATACAGGGTTTCCGTTCCTGCAAAACTATTCCGGGTGAAGAAAAAGTACTGGTGCCCGGTGACCCCGAAAGAGAGTTTGAAGCGGAGCGGATGAAGAATGGTATTCCATTGCTCGATGCAATAGTAACTGACCTGATACAACTTGGCGATCGTTTTGGAGCAACATTATGATCCGGGATCGTTATCGGAAATTGTTGATCATTCACTGCCAATTATACCCTGAGGCGGTTATCTTTGCAGCCGCTTGCTGATTTAATAATCCTTTAAAATTATGGGAGGGGGGAACAAATGAAATGAGGCATAAAATTTTTGAGCTATCATTTTCATCTGCGAAGAAAATTTTATGCCGAATAACATTTGACCTTAACCAGAAATAAATGCTAATCAGATGAAAGTAATGAAGTTTGGAGGCACCAGTGTGGGTAAGCCGGAGCGGATGCATCATATTGCAGGGCTGGTAACTAAAGAAACGGAGCCGGTAATCGTTGTACTGTCAGCGTTGTCAGGTACTACCAATGCATTGGTAGAAATTGGAGATCATATTGCAAAAGGCGACCGCAATGCAGCTAAACAGGCTATTGATAAACTGGAAGCCCATTACCAGTCTTTTGTAAAGGAACTCGTTAAGAAAGAAGAAGCGCTGATAAAAGCTAAAGCGATCATCGCAGAGCATTTTGAATTCTTAAATATCATTCTGAAGATATCTTTCAGCGAGGCATTGAGTAAAGATATCCTGGCACAGGGCGAATTGTTATCAACAAAACTTTTCTGCATTTACCTGGAAGAACAGGGTATTGCCCATATGTTGCTGCCGGCTCTTGAGTTTATGTCGATCGATCATTACGATGAGCCACAAATAGGAAGTATCAAAGTAAAACTGTCACAGTTGCTGCAGCAGCATAAGGATAAGAAGCTTTTTGTAACACAGGGTTATATCTGCCGTAATGCAAGAGGCGAAGTAGATAACCTGAAAAGAGGAGGCAGTGATTATTCTGCCTCATTGATAGCCGCGGCTATCAGTGCATCGGTATGTGAGATATGGACAGATATAGACGGGATGCATAATAATGACCCGAGAGTAGTAAAGAAAACAGTACCGGTAGAGCAAATGAGTTTTGATGAAGCGGCCGAGCTGGCTTATTTCGGCGCCAAAATTTTACACCCCGCTTCTATCTGGCCGGCACAAACCTATAAGATACCTGTAAAGCTGCTGAACACTATGCAGCCGGAAGCTAAAGGAACGCTGATCACCGAAGAAGCAGGCAGTGTGGGGGTGAAGGCAGTGGCGGCAAAAGATAATATCATTGCTATCCGTATCAAGAGCAGCCGCATGTTACTGGCCTATGGTTTTCTTAGAAAGATATTTGAAGTGTTTGAAAAATACCGGACACCGATCGATATGATCACTACTTCTGAAGTGGCTGTGTCACTCACCATTGATAATGATGCTAACCTGAAAAAAATACTGAAAGAGCTTGAACCATTCGGCACGGTAGAAGTGGACAAGGGCCAAACGATCATTTCTGTAGTGGGTAATGAAATAGCCCAGACAGA
>CAZTKV010000276.1:0-2962 GCA_964614285.1 uncultured Chitinophaga sp.
AGCAGCGATATGTGTTTATCCTTCCATGGTAAAAGTGGCAAAGAAAGCCTTAGGTAATTCCGGAATAAAAGTAGCATCTGTGGCCACCGCCTTTCCAAGCGGTCAGGCACCAAGAGACATTAAAATAAGAGATACAAAATATGCGGTGAATGAAGGGGCTGATGAAGTAGATATGGTCATCAGCCGCGGAAAATTTCATGCCGGTGAATACAGTTTTGTATTTGATGAAATAGCAGCGGTCAAAGAAGCTTGTGGTAGTGCAAGATTGAAAGTTATTTTAGAAACAGGTGAATTAGGCACTTTTGATAAAGTAAGAAGGGCCAGTGACATTGCAATGCTTGCCGGAGCTGATTTCATTAAAACCTCAACCGGGAAAATACAGCCTGCTGCCACGATGCCGGTAACCTTGGTAATGCTGGAAGCAATTAGAGACTTTTATTATGAGACCGGTAAGATGATTGGAATGAAGCCTGCGGGAGGCATCTCGAAATCAAAACTGGCTTTGCATTATTTAGTGATGGTAAAAGAAGTGCTGGGTGAAGACTGGCTGAACAATGAATGGTTCCGCTTTGGAGCCAGCAGCCTGGCGAATGATGTGTTGATGCAGATCGTGAAACTGAAGACAGGATTGTATCAGAGTGCAAATTATTTTTCGGTAGATTAGGCCTCCCCCAACCCCTCCGGAGGAGGGGTTTTAGAAATAAAAATTGAAACGTCTTTGTTTTAAATAAGAATGAAAAAATTCTGGAGAAAAGATGGATGAGGTAGGTTCAGTTCATAATATTCTCAATTTACCTGATCGACAGAATTATCAAAATGAGAAATCGCCAAAGTGTTACGAAGGCATGAAGTAATCAACCTGTTTTCGGCAAACAGGTAGTAGCACTATAGTTGGCTAAATAAATAAACCATGGCAGTTACAAAAAAGAAAAAAGCTACAAAAAGCAACACTATCAAATTAAAATTTGATACCAGTTGGTCCTATGCTCCTGCACCCGAAAGCAAAAGTGCAGCCACGATTAGCAAACAATATGATTTGTTTATTAATGGAGAATGGCAGAAACCATCATCAAAAAAATATTTTGATACCATCAATCCGGCTAATGAAGAAAAGATAAGCGAAGTGGCCGAGGCCAACGAAGCGGATGTGCATAAAGCTGTGGTTGCCGCAAGAAATGCGTATGAAAAAGTGTGGAAGAAAATGCCGGCTAAGGAAAGAGCTAAATATATTTTCCGCATTGCCCGGATGGTGCAGGAAAAAGCAAGAGAACTGGCCATTATTGAATCATTGGATGGCGGGAAACCCATCCGGGAGAGCCGCGACTTTGATGTACCTACAGCTGCCAATCATTTCTTTTATTATGCCGGCTGGGCCGATAAATTAGCATATGCTTTTCCTAACCGCCGGACAGAACCTTTAGGGGTGGCCGGACAAATTATTCCCTGGAATTTTCCTTTGTTGATGGCCGCATGGAAAATTGCACCGGCCTTGGCAACAGGCAATACAGTTGTGTTGAAACCTGCTGAAACAACCCCTTTAACTGCCTTGAAGTTAGCCGAGATCATACAGGAAGCCGATCTTCCTCCAGGTGTGGTTAACATTGTAACAGGAGCCGGCGCCACGGGTGCCGCTATCGTTAGTCATCCGGACGTAAATAAAATTGCTTTTACCGGTTCTACTGATGTTGGAAAAATTATTCAGCGGGCCATTGCAGGTACAAATAAAAAAGCAACATTAGAACTGGGAGGCAAAGCAGCGAACATTATTTTTGAAGATGCCCCGCTTGACCAGGCGGTGGAGGGTGTTATCAATGGCATTTTTTTTAACCAGGGACATGTTTGCTGTGCCGGTTCAAGATTATATGTGCAGGAATCGGTGGCCAAAGAAGTGATACGAAGATTAAGAGACAGGATGGAATCACTGATCGTTGGTGACCCACTGGATAAAAATACTGACATCGGTGCTATTAATTCAAGGTCACAGCTAGATATTATTCATAAATACATAAGCATTGGTAAAAAAGAAGGCGCTGAAATGTATGAAAGCAGTTGCCGCCTTCCGGGCAAAGGATTTTTCTGCCGTCCTACTCTCTTTACCAATGTGGCGCAAAGTAACCGGATTGCACAGGAAGAGATATTCGGACCGGTATTATCAGTCCTCACTTTCAGAACGGATGATGAAGTGATCGAAAAAGCCAATAACTCACCGTACGGATTAAGTGCCGGCGTATGGACAGATAAAGGATCGAAGATCTTTAATATGACCAAACGAATGAGGGCTGGTGTGGTTTGGGCGAATACCTTCAACAAATTTGACCCCACTTCTCCATTTGGTGGATATAAAGAAAGTGGTTTTGGAAGGGAAGGCGGGTTACATGGATTATCAGCTTATGTTAATATTATAAATTAATACAGAACATCGATTCTCCTGATTTTTAAGATTAGTTATGTATAACTGCGAAAATCATCACTATCATAAAAAAATCTGCGTTCAAAAAATAAAAGATGGAAAAAGCAATTAAAAAATCTTCACTCAGTATCAGTGAAAATGGATTAGAAAAAAAATCTTCTGCCAAAAGATTGGAAGTGCTGAAGACGTACAAAATTTATATCGGCGGGCAGTTTCCAAGAACGGAATCGGGAAGATATTATCAACCCGAAAATGCAGCCGGAAAAAAGCTGGCGAATGTTTGCCTGAGTTCAAGAAAAGATTTTCGTGATGCAGTGATAAGTGCAAGAGGTGCTGTTAGCGGATGGAGTAGCCGTGCCGCTTTCAACCGCAGCCAGATAGTATACCGGATGGCCGAGATGCTGGAAGGAAGAAAAGCACAATTCATTGATGAACTGATACAGCAGGATTCAACCAAAGCAAAAGCTGAAAAAGAAGTGAACCTTGCTATTGATCGCCTCATCTATTATGCCGGATGGTGTGATAAGTTTCAGCAACTCTTCAGCGCTGTAA